>CAJGCS010000127.1 GCA_904501965.1 uncultured Bacilli bacterium
AAAAGATAACTTATTCAGCATTTGAAAATTGTGTAAATTTACAATATGTAGTGATTCCTGATTCTGTTGAGAAAATAGGCAGTAATGCTTTTACTCATGGAGATATATTTCTTGATGGTGCGATAAAAGAGGGGTTTGCAAGAGACTTTGCATCAGGAGAAGCTACTGTATATTATAAAGGGCAATGGGAATATAATAGTGAAGGAATTCCTACACCAAGATAATGATATAAAAAAAGAAATAGAGTCTGATTATTCAGACTCTATTTTGTTTTAAATTCAGCCTCAAGTGTATATGCTACTGCATCATCATAATCAATTGCATGAAGTTCTACTTTATAAGTAGTATTGCTTGATAGATTACTTAGCACATAAGAAGTTTGAGAGTAAGGAACATTGTTTGCAACAAGTTCACCATTTAAATAAATGTTATATGATGTCATTAAGAAACTAAACATTGGAGTTGTAGATGCTCCGATTGTAAGAGTTGCACTATTTTGAGTTACACTTACTGATAAAGAACCAGTAGAAGTTCTAACTTCTTTTGTAAATGTTTCAATAGTTCCATCTAATTTCTCACATGAAATTTCAAATACTGAATCATATCCATCGCGGTCTAGTGGAAGAGTAATTCCATCAAATCCAATTGAATGAATATATACTTCCTTGCTAAAGTTATTACGTAATTTTTCTGTTACAGTGATTTTTTTGTAGTAACCGTAAGCTTCCTTGCCCCAGTTTAAAGATGCAATGTTTTCTTCTGGTGTTGCAACAAGGTCAAAGTTAACAGTACCACCAACAGGTTCTTTATATTTGATTGTTTCAAGTTCATATGTTTTTTCAAGATTACCAGATGTACTATAACGTTTAATAAAGATTTTACCATCAGCAGTAATTGTTATTGCATACCCTACTGGAGTTCCACCTTTAACACCACTTGATCCACCTCTAAAGAAGTGAACACCAGCATTACCACTATTAATATCCACATTGTTATAAATGAAGTCATAATCCTCAGTATGGTAGTGGCCTGATAATACTAAGTCAACACCATATTTTTGGAATAAATCATTATATTTATCATCTTGGTCTGTTCCACCTTCATGAGTTGGAATGTGATAGTTTACAACTATATATTTAGCAGTAGTTTCTCTTAATACTTTTTCCATCCAAGCAAATTGTACGTTATATCCAGTTGCTTTAACATTATCAAGCATTAAGAATAAAACATCATTATAAACAAAGTAATAAGAAGATCCAAGTGTAGCGCCTTCAGGCCCATTAAGTAGAGTTGGTGACATTGCTTTAAAGAATCTATTGTCCCATTGACCTGTACCGTTTACATAGTATTCATGGTTACCAGGTACTGCTACATATTGTAATGTTTTTAAAGATTCACGATGTTTATACATAATATCCCAAATCTTATTATTACCACCTGTATCAATAGTATCACCACTATCAACAACCATAGTTGCATCAGGATGTTTTAAAAGAATATTTTTAATTGATTCTTCACTAATTTCTGATCCATGTGAAGTGCCATCAGCTTTTACCCAGTAGTGTGTATCTGTTAGATAAATAAATGTAGTATCGCCAGTTCCTTTTGCAGTTTTAAATTTATATACTTCAGAATAACTTCCATCACCTTGATTTACTCTATAGATATATTCTGTATCAGGTGTTAAGTTATCTAAATATACTCTATATATATATCTTTCACTAAAAGGTCCATCTAAATCAACATGTTGTTCACAGAAGTAGTATCCACTACCATTTGCAACTAATGCATTATTAAACTCTGTATCAGAAGATAAAGTATATTCAACACTTGTATTTTTATTATATGTTTGATACTTAATTAAAGCCTCAGTTGATGCATCTTCACCAACAGTTGTTGCAATGCATTCTACTTTATATGATTCTTCAAGTAAATCAGGGTTTACTGTTAAAGTAACACTTTTTGATAAACTTGCATCTTTTTTAGATGTTACAGTAATTGTAACTGTACCATCACCAAGGGCTTCAATAACTCCATCACCAATATGTGTTGCAATAGAAGTATCACTAATTTCTACTTTATATTCACTTGAATAATCGCTTGGAGTAAAGCTTACATTAAGTTTTGCAGTTTCTCTAATAAAAATATATTCTTTATCAATAGAAACTTTAATCTCTGGATTTACCACAGGCGGAGTAACCACTGGTGGGTTTTCAACCGGAGGATTTTCAACTGGTGGGTTATTCTGACCACCATTTTTATTACAACTTATAAGGCATAGTGATAATGCAAAAATAAGTGCAATAGATGCTATAAAACGAAATATATTAAATTTTTTATTCATATCAGTTTCCTTTCTTTGTTTGATATTATTATACACCAAATAAAAAAACAAGTAAATAAATTAATTTAAAAAAATAATAAATATTTCTTATCACTAGGAAATTTTTAAAAAGTAAATAAAAAAGAAAAACGAAAAAAGTTAAATTTTATGAATAAGAAAAATAGTAAAAAAAACCAAACAAAAAAATAAAAACTTTAATGGTTGCAAAAAATATCTTAAAATGGTATAATATAAAAGTCAAAATATGGATAATAATTTTTATGTAAAACTATGGAGGTTAAAAAATGGCTCATTTAAGCGCAACTGCTCAAAAGCAAATTGAAGAAATCATCGCAAGATATAAAGATGAAACAACACCTTTAATGATGATTTTAAGTGACATTCAAAATGAATATGGTTATATTCCACTAGAAGTACAAGAATTAGTATCTGAGAAAACAGGTATTTCTGTTGCAGAAATCTATGGTGTAGTAACATTCTATTCATTCTTCTCACTAAAACCTAAAGGAAAATACGTTATTGGCGTATGTTTAGGTACAGCTTGTTATGTTAAAGGTTCACAACAAGTTATTGATAAATTCTCAGAAATTTTAAATATTAAACCAGGTGAAACATCTGAAGATGGTTTATTTACATTAGATGCTTTACGTTGCATTGGTGCTTGTGGTATTGCTCCAGCTATTACAATCAACGGTAAAGTTTATCCTAAAGTAGAAGTTAAACAAGTTCCAAAAATTGTTGAAGAATACCGTAGCATGGGAGGTGCAAACTAATGATTAAAAATGAACAAGAATTAAGAGCAAAGATTGCTACATGTACTGGTAGTTTAAAATGTAAATTTGAAGGAACTAACGGTAAACGTGCTTTAATCGTTTGTGGTGGTACAGGTTGTTTATCAAGTGATTCAGCTGCTATCATCGAAGAAATCGAAAGACAAATCAAAGAACGTGGATTAGAAGAAAAAGTAACTGTAAACAAAGTTGGATGTTTTGGTTTCTGTTCTCAAGGTCCTTTCATTAAAATCTTCCCAGAAGATACACTATATCGTGGTGTAAGCGTTAAAGACGTTGAAGAAATTTTCGAAAAAGATATCTTAAATGGTGAAGTTGTAGAAAGATTACTTTACAAAGATCCTATTACTGGTGGATTAATCCAAAAACAAGAAGATATCAATTTCTATAAAAAGCAATTACGTATTGCTTTACATGGATGCGGAACTATCAACCCAGAAGAAATTGAAGAAGCTTTAGG
>CAJGCS010000128.1 GCA_904501965.1 uncultured Bacilli bacterium
ATAGTTACAAATATTAGTGACTTATCAACTAATTTTTTGTGCATATTATTCACCATTACATTTTATGAGTTAATAGATATATAATATGCAAAAAAGAGTAATATAACCATTTGGTTATATTACTCTTTTCATTAATTATTCCAAATATTTACGTTATCTAAAATCCAATTTGCAACATCTTCAACATTTGTTTTTTCTTTTGCAGAAACATATATTATTTCGATATTTGGATTTCTCATTCGTGCGTATTCTTCAACTTTTTTTACATCAAAATCAAAGTATGGTAAAACATCTATTTTATTAATTACTAGTAAGTCACAAATTTCATACATTAGTGGATACTTAAGCGGCTTATCATGTCCTTCTGGAACTGATAAAATTGTCATATTTTTTACTGCTCCTGTATCAAACTCAGCTGGGCAAACAAGATTACCTACATTTTCAAGTATTACTAAATCATAATCTTTTGAAGATACTTCGCATAAACCTTGTCTTGTCATATCGGCATCTAAATGACACATTCCACCTGTATGTATTTGAATTGAAGGAATACCTGCATCAATCATAGTTTTTGTATCTACACTAGAATCAATATCAGCTTCCATTACAGCTACTTTAAGTTTTTCTTGTAACTTTTTACAAACACTTAATAGTAATGTTGTTTTCCCAGAACCCGGCGATGACATAACATTTAACAAAAATGTTTTATCTTTTTTTAGTGTATCTCTTAGTTTATTTGCGTCTTGATTATTATCTTCAAAAACACTTTGTTTTACTTCAATAATTTTTATATTATTCATCCTTTTTTCTCCAAAGTTTTAAATCCATATTAAATTCTTTATCAAAATATTCATGTAAGTCTTTTCTCATTGGCATTGTTTGCTTAATCTTGATTACATCAAATTTACATTTTGTAGTACAAATTCCACAACCAAGACAATCTTCTTGATTAATAACTACTTTGCCATCGTCACCAATACCAATTGCATGAACAGGACAACCATTTACTTCAGTAGTACATTTTTTACATCCTACACATTTTGTTCGATCAGCTACAGCTGTCCAACCAGATGGATGGAATCTATGACGTTCCATTTTAGTTGTATTACGCATTAATCTCATTCCAACACAACAACATGGACAACAGAAACATATTTCTAAGAAATTGTCTTCTTGGTCATTTCTTATTCCCCAGAACCAATGTTCAATTTCAAGCCAAGCTGCTTGACACATAAGTCCAAGTTCAGCTGCTTTATCAATTCTCGCACATGCTTCTTCATAAGTTAGTTCACGACCTAAATTATGTTTTATAATATGGCGACCAGGTTCCCCTAAAAATAAACATCCGAAATCTTGAGGATAGTCTTTACATTTATTTGCTTCGCGACATAAACAATGATCCATACCACCGATAAAAGAAATTCCTTTAAGTGATTCTTTTAACATATCCATTGGAACAATTACTTTTTCACCTTTGTCGGTTATATCAACGTGAAGTGGCATTACAAGTGTAGAAGATGGACGTTTATGATCAGGATAAATTTTTGAAAGACGTTTATAAGTGCGACCCCTTAATCCTCCCTTTTTCATCCATACAGAGTATTTAATTACAAAGTGATATAACTTGTGTACAATTTTCTTATTTTTGAAATTTACATAAATAATATTTTTTCTAACAAAGTTTACAAAACCTATTCCATTTGAATGACATTTAAATCGTGGAAATAACGCTTCTTTTCTTTCAAGCATTTTCTCATCTAAATACAAAACATTACCTTTTTCATCCACATTTTTTGCATGCTTTTCAATTACGTTAAAATCTGTTTGTAATATTTTTTTTTCTTTTTTCATAACGTTACCTTCTAATACCCAATTTCTTTAATGATTAATTCTTTTCCATCTACTACTTCAATATTTAATTTTGATTCATCAAACAATAACAAACCTTCTATTGCAACTGGAAATAGCTTTTCAAAGAAGATTGGTACAAATGAAGAATCTTTACCAACTTCAAGTGTAATGAACTTAATCTTTTCAATATTATTTCTTAATGCAACATTTTCAACTGTTTTTATCGCATGTTTTAAAACGCCAAGTTCATGCATATAAGCTATTCTCCTTTTAGTATTTATACGACAATTATAACAAAGTGTCTAAATTATTGTCAAGAATATAACAAGAAAAAGAAACAAGAAATATAATTCTTGTTTCTATATTTTTTATGCTTTTGAAATATATGTTAATTTGAAGCCTTCTTCTTCTGAACCAAAATCAACTCTAAATCTAACTCCCGCATATTCTATGTACATAGATACATCTAATTCATCTCTTACACCATTACAATATTTTTCATACCACTGTTTAATAAACTCTTGACGATCTAAAATATCAAATTCATGTTTTACTTGATTGCTACCTTCTACAACATAATGTTTATCATGATAAGTTGTTGGATATTCAAAAACATAGTTACTTTCTTTTAAATATGAATCTTGTTTTAATAAAGCATCAAGTCTTGTAGTATTACTAATAGTGTATTTTGTATCAAACGGAAGTGGTAATAAAACAAGTTTCTTTTCTCCTGAATCTTCTTTTATAACCATAACACTTAAATTAAGTCTTATTTCTAAGTTTCCTGTATATGAATAACCATAGTATCTTTTTGAAACTCCATTTTTTTCACCAACAAAAGTTCTAAAAGAACATGAATATCTTGTTCCATCTTCACCAAAACAAACAATCAAATATTCCATTGAGCATTCTTGTTTAACTCTTTTTTCGTCATCAATAAATTCTGCAAGTGGAATCATTTCTCCTCCAAATCTTGCACTACCTGGATATTTTTCGTTTTCTTGTTTTGAAGCCCTAGTTATAATATATCTATCTTTATGTTCAATTAAAAATTTTTCCCATGCATCGCTTATTGCATAAAAGTCATTATTTACAAAAGTATAATGATCTTTTGTACTAGCTGATAAAACATTTATTTTATCATAACCAAAGTGTAGTGATGGTACATCATCAGGGCATAAGAAATGTTCTTTCCAATCATCAGGTATACTAATATCAACACCATTTGGCATTTCGATACTTTCATTTTTAAACATATTACATGAACTTAAAATAAATACAAAGCTTGCAAATAATATTAGAACGCTTGTTTTAATAAATCTTCTTATCATTAGAAATCACGATCACTTTCATTTAAGCCATATTTTTCATAGAATTCTTCTTTAAATTCTAAGAATCTATCTTCTTTAATAGCTTGTCTTATATTTCGCATAAGATTTTGTAAAAAATGAATATTATGAATTGAAATAAGTCTTGCACCTAAAATTTCATCAGCTTTTACTAAATGACGTAAGTAAGCACGAGTATAATTCTTACAAGTATAACAATCACATTCTGGATCAAGCGGTGTAAAGTCTTTTTCAAATTCTTTATTTTTTAAAATCATTCTCCCGTGTGAAGTCATTGCACATGAATGTCTTGCGATACGAGTAGGTAAAACACAGTCAAACATATCAAC
>CAJGCS010000129.1 GCA_904501965.1 uncultured Bacilli bacterium
CATGAAGAATAATTATTTTCTAAATAATTCTTATATTCTATATTTTGTGTTGTTTGGTATAAGGTATTATAATTATCTAGACTTTCATACATATTTTTTACATATGACCAACGTTCAGTAATTTCTTCATATTTTTCTAAAGAAACAAAAAAACGACTTATTGTTGTTATTGTTTTTAATGTGAAAATTGATCTGTCCAGTTCATTTAATTTTTTCTCTGTTAATTCAGTCATATGCCACCTCTATAACTATTATACTATATTTATACTTTTTTTTCTTCTCTTTTAATATTATTTTTGCATTTATTTATACTTTATGATATAATCTATTAGAGGTGTATTTATGATTCCAAATATTTTTGGGTTAGACCCACAAGTAATATTAATTGCAATTGCAGTAGGCATGTTTATATGGCTTACATTATATAAATTAGATAAAACAGGTATTGGAGATAAATTTGTTAATAAACTTATTGTAATAGTAATTATTTCTGCAACCACATTAATCATGGGGATGGTCTTCTTTGATTGTTTCTGGCATGCTGTTGATAATAACTATTTCCAAAAGTTACCAAATACTTTAAAAGAATATGGATTAATAGATGCTTTATTCTCCGATTATAAACCTGATGCAGAAGGCCCTTCTGTAGGATTTTTCAAACAAGGCGGTATGACATTCCTTGGAGCATTATATGGGGCTTTCTTTGGATATGTGATTTCATATTGGTTCATCTTCAAACATGAACGTAGTAAAATCATTCATTATCTAAATATAATTTTACCAGGATTAATTCTTGCTCACGGTCTTGGTAGAATCGGTTGTTTCTTATCAGGATGTTGTACAGGGATTAAAGCACCATTCCCACTTGGATTTAAGTTTCCATATGCACCTGTACCTGCAAACCCAAGTGCATCATATATTGATCCGAGAATAAATGATGTTTTACCTGCAAACTTATATGAGGGAATATTCCTAATTGGATTGTTCTTTATTTTATTCTTTGCCCTTAAGAAAAATCAAACAAAAGTATATATGGTATCTTATGGTACATTTAGATTTTTCCTTGAATTCTTAAGAGGTGATAGCAGAGGTGCTGTTCCACTTCTAAGACATATTCCTTTTCTTAGTTGGATTTCGCCTTCACAATTTTTAAGTTTCATCTTACTTATTGTAGGTATTTTATTATTTATATTTGAGGATAAACTCTCTAATTATCTTAAGAAATGGGATAGACCTATTATTAAAAAAACAAAACAGGCTAGCGAAAACTAGCCTGTTTATATTTTTATAATAAGCCTTTCATTATCTGATGTTTCTACCTCAAGTATATTCCACTCTTTATTAGTCTTTTTGATGCGCTTAATAACCTTCATCACTTTTACAAGATCTTTTGTATTTATTTCAATTTTGTACTTTTTAATTACTTTTGTTATATAAAAACAAACAATCCTATTAGTCATTAACCAATTAGGAATATATATATTAATTGCTCTTACATCATCATTATATATTTTAATTTTCATATTATTCTATAAATATATTAACTTTGTCGCCTTCAGCTGATTCAACTTCTACCAAATTACCAACAGCACCTTTTTTTGCCATCTCAAGAATTTTTGTAAAATCAATATTTTTAAGATTATTATTACCAGATACCTCAGATATATCCAATCCCATTTCAATAGCAGCTTGAATAAGAGGTACTGGAAGATTAATTCTTACTTTATCACCTTCAACTGATTCTACAGTAATTCTAATCATCATTTCTTTTATATCTTTTCTTTTTTCTTCAGGCACTAATGTAACAACAGGTTCAATTTCTTGTTTTCCGGAAAGTAGTTCGTCTACACTTACGCCAAGTATTTTTGCTAAACTTGGTAAAATAGATATATCTGGACAAGTCAAGTCATTTTCCCATTTACTTACCGCTTGAGGACTTACATTAAGCATCTCTGCTAGATTGTCTTGTTTTAAATTTTTTTCTTTTCTTAAATTTGCAATTCTTTTTCCGATAGTTTCGTTCATTTTTTATTCTCCTTTTTGATATTTGTAAATATTTACAAATCAATTTTATCATTATAGGCTAAAAGAGTAAATGGATTATCAGTTGATTTTAACTAATTTTAATAAACCATTTGTTGTTTTTTCACTCAACCATTAGTTAAGAACTTCAATTTGACACATTTTCATTGTATTAAGTGCATCATTATGAGAACCTGGTGTAACACCTGCACAACATTTTGCATCGACAATTATTCTTACTTCTGGAAAATGTGCTTTTGCAAGAAGCGCATTACTTACAACACAAATATCTGTACATAATCCAATTAATTCAATTGATTCAATATTATCAATTTTTGATAAAACTTCACTAAATAGTTTTGTTGAACCAAATGTATATTTTTCAATTACTTCTTTATTATCTCTCAAAATATCACTAGGTATTTCAAAACCATCTGTACCTTTAATACAGTGTTTTACAGGTAGTTTCTTTCCTTCAGATGTATCTAAGTAATTATCAAAGTGTGTATCCTTTGTATAAATAATTCTAGCATTTTCTTTTTCATAACTTTTTATTTTTTCAATTACACTTGGAACAATAGCTTGTGCTTCCTTTGTTCCAAGGCTTCCATCAATAAAGTCTTTTTGCATATCAACAACAATTAAAATTTTCATATGCCCTCCTTATTATATATACATTTATTATATCATAAACTATTATTAAATATTCAAATAAAACAAAAAACTCTTTTTTTAAAAAGAGTTTTTATTTTTTTATTTACCTAAATTATAGAATGCAGATAATCCGCCATAGTAAGCAGCATCTTCAAGTTCATCTTCAATTCTTAATAATTGGTTATATTTTGCAATTCGGTCTGTTCTAGATAATGAACCTGTCTTAATTTGACCAGCATTAAGTGCAACTGCAATATCTGAAATTGTTGTATCTTCTGATTCACCACTTCTATGTGATACTACTGCAGTATATCCAGCACGTTTTGCAATTTCTACTGCTTCAAATGTTTCTGTTAAAGTACCAATTTGATTTACTTTAACTAAGATTGCATTTGCAACGCCTTGTTTAATTCCTTCTTTTAATCTTGCAGGATTTGTAACAAATAAATCATCACCAACAAGTTGAACTTTTGAACCTAATTTTCTAGTAAGAACTTTCCAACCTTCCCAGTCGTTTTGATCAAGACCATCTTCAATAGAAATGATTGGATATTTTGAACAAAGCTCTTCATAGAATGCAACCATTCCGTTTGCATCTAATTCCTTGCCTTCGCTCTTAAGTTCATACTTCTTAGTTTTAGGATTATAGAATTCACTTGATGCAACATCCATTGCAATACAAACATCTTTTCCTGCAACATATCCAGCGCCCTTAATTGCTTCTAAAACTGATTTTAATGCTTCTTCATTTGAAGAAAGTTTTGGAGCATATCCGCCTTCATCACCTACTGCAGTATTGCATCCTTTACATTTTAATACTTTCTTTAAATTATGGAATACTTCTGCACCC
>CAJGCS010000130.1 GCA_904501965.1 uncultured Bacilli bacterium
AATAAAAGTGTCAATCGGAGAGACACTCATTAAAAAAATGTTATTGACTACGTTGTTTATCATAATAAAGGAGGAGACACTCATTGGAAAAAACAGAAGGTAAAAAAACCGTTATTGTCATTGATGAGCAAGGAAATAAATTAGAATCTACGTACCCGAAAAGGGCAAAGGGTCTTATTAAAAATGGTAGGGCACGAGTTGTAGATGAAAATACTATATGCCTTGTGGACCTACCAAAACATATAATTTTGGAGGATAATAAAATGAATAATAACAATATAAATTTAGAAGAAAACAAAGAAGTTAAAATTGATCAAGCTTATATCATTAATAAAATAGATGAAATCAATAAAATGAATTCAGATTTAATTAATAAACAAGATTTCGGGGAAATGGCATGTGTTCCTGGATCTAAAACACCTGTACAATGCATTTGTGAAACTAATAATAAAATGATTGATTTCTTACAAGAAATTTATAAATCACTTCAACCAAAACAAGAATCAGAATTGAACAAACAAATTATAAATAGTTTAACTAATGCTTTGATTAATGCAATTGATGATGGTGCTGATGCATCAGTAATCTCACATATTACTGACACTCTTGCTAATTATATTGAAAAGTAAATAAAATTAAAGGATTTAACCAATTTGGTTAAATCTTTTTTAAATAATGCTGGTAATAATTTGCAAAATATGATATAATAAAATTAGAATTGTTTAATTTAGTATTAACAAAATATAAATTTTAGGTAAAGGAGGTTAAATATGCAATACGCTTATGGAGCATTATTTATAGTTTCACTATTATTAATACCTTTATACTTTTTATTTGTTAAAAAAAGAAAAGAAGAATATTGGTTATTAGTCCTAATAATTTGTGTTTCTATTGTAAATCTTGGATATCTTTTAATCTCACTTTCACCTAATGTATACTTGGCTCTTCTTTCAAATAAAGTTGTATATCTTGGACAAGTATTTATGCCAATGAGCATGTTTATGATAATTACAAAATTATGTGGTTTTAAAATTAATAATACATTAAAAATAGTATTAACCATCCTTGCACTTATAATGTTTGGCATTGTTTGTACAACTGGTTATACAAATTGGTATTATACAGAAGTTAATATTGATAAATCAGCTGGAGCAACAGTATTACATAAGGAATATGGATTCTTACATCCAACTAACTTAATATATGTTGCAACATATTTTATTGCTATGGTTGTAATGCTTTGTTTATCTTTTAAAAAGAACAAAGGTGCTTATCAAAAGCAGGCAACAATTATGTTGATAATCGTTCTTGGGAATATCTTAATGTGGCTTGTTCAAAAAGTTATTCCATGGGATTTTGAATTATTATCTATTACATATTTAATGAGTGCAGGTTCATTTTTATTTGTTACGATTATGTTACAAGACTATATTCGAATAAATGAGATACCAGTATATTCTCCTAAAGAAAAGATTAAACTTGGTGTAGATATACAGACTATGCCAATGGAAGAAAAAATCAAAAAAGTCCTATATTTTATAAAAGATGGAGAAATGTTATGTGTAAGAGAAAGAGAAATTCTTGAATTGATTCTTGCAAATAAGAAAAGAAAAGAAATAGCATCAGAATTATTCCTTTCTGAAAATACCATCAAAACATATACAAGAACACTTTACTCAAAATTAGGTGTAACTTGTAAGGAAGAATTATATTCATTATTACTTAAAAAAGATGATGAAAACTAAAATTAAATAAAAGTAAAAAAAGACGTTTTAAACGTCTTTTTATTTTCACCCTTTTTTCACCCCTAAATGGATTTATTTAATATTGTAAAAAAATTTTTAAAATGGTAAAATAAGTTACATTAAATTAAGGAGGTGTAACTATCGGTGGAGACAATTGTTTTATTTGATGAGTTCGAAGTCCCAAAGATAAAGGGACTAGAGTATTTAGTAAATGATTCATTAGTAAGTAGTGATTACATGTTTATTAATGAATTAAATGATGGATTTTCAATGTATTTTGAAAAGAATTTCCCCATTTTTAATATCCCAAAAAATTCATCAAGAGATTATTGTTTCTTTGAATTAAAAAGGGAAAATAAAAATATCAAGTTTTTTTGCCCTGAAAGACAAAAAAATCTAAATTCAGCTGTATGGTATTTTTACGTTGAAATTACTGATGATGATAAAAAGGTTCATGTTTTACCTGGTCAAGTCCGTGTATTATTTGATGGGTTTAATATCTTTTGTGTAAAAGGTGTTCCGAAGTTTATCGATGTTTTAGAAAACGTTAAAATCCATAATAAGATTTTGTCATAAAAATAATTTGATAGTAGAAAGGAAAAGATTATGAAAAAAAATTTAACTATTAAAGTATTATTAGTTATGTTTGCATTTTTTGCACTATGTTTAAGTGGATGTGAGAGCATAACTATTAATGAGTTAAGAAGTGAACATGGAATTATTGTTGAAGGTGGGTCTTTTGAAGAAGGTAGTATCTTAGTAAGTCAAGAAATAGATATAAAGTCAACAGATGCAGAAAGTATTCTTGATACACTTTCAAATAAGGTTTATAACAGAGATGGTATGATTCGTATTTTTGATATATATGTTTCATACAATAATAAAAAAGTTCAACCAAATGGAAAAGTAAAGGTTACTATTCCTGTACCAGATACTGATATTGAAAACTATGTTGTTTTCCACATTAAAGATAGTGGCGAGGTAAATGAAATTTCACCAAGCATAAGCCGCAACAATTTAATTATTGAAGTAGATAGTTTTTCTTACTTTGTAATTGCTGAAAAAGAAAATAGTCATTCTCATAAGTATGATAGTGTAGTAACTGAACCAACATGTACAGAAGAAGGTTTTACTACTCATACATGTAAATGTGGAGATAGTTATGTTGATAATTATACAAAAGAATTAGGACATACATATAATGAAGGTATAATTACGCTTGAACCAACTCATTTTTATGAAGGTGTAAAGACATATACATGTTTAAATTGTCAAGCAACAAAAGAAGAAACACTTGATAAATTAAGTGATCATGAATTTCATGGATGGTATCCATCTTGGGAATACGATTCAAAACATATGCGTGAATGTAAATGTGGAGTGGTTGAATATGAAGATTGTATATATGATGAAGGTGTAGTTACAAAAGAACCAAGTCATGTTGAAGAAGGTATTAAAACTTATACTTGCACAGTTTGTGGAAGAACAAAAGAAGAAAAAATAGAGAAAAATGATTCTCATGCATATGGTGAGTGGATTCCTTCTAATGAAGCTGATAAACATGAAAGAAGCTGTTCATGTAATGAAAAAGAAATAGAATCATGTTCATATGATGAAGGTGTAGTTACAAAAGAACCAAGTCATATTGAAGAAGGTATTAAAACTTATACTTGCACAGTTTGTGGAAGAACAAAAGAAGAAAAAATAGAGAAAAATGATTCTCATGCATATGGTGAGTGGATTCCTTCT
>CAJGCS010000131.1 GCA_904501965.1 uncultured Bacilli bacterium
ACATTTGTTTTTGCAACAAAGAAATCTTTAGAAGATGGTACAATTGAACATTATTTAAACGATGTTGCAAAAGATACAATGAAACCTGGAAATGATGAATAAAGTTAAATATAAAGATAATAATAGTTTAACTAAGTTTTTAGATTTCGAAGAACAAAAAGAAATTTATAGAAGTCTTACAAAAAACACTAAAGTGTTTTTTGAAGGTGGATATGAAAACGCCGAAAGAAAAAGAGCTATAATATCAAATGAATATGATGAAGTAACTTTTAATGATTTTAACATTAAAATATATGAAATAATCTTTGAAAGTGATATTAAACAAATTACTCATCGTCATATTTTAGGAACTCTAATGAGTCTTGGAATAAACAGAAATTCTTTTGGAGATATTTTAGTAACAAATAGTAACTATTATTTATTTGTAAGTGAAGAAATTTCGAAATATATTGAACAAAATTTTCAAGCAGTAAATCATATCCCTTTAAAACTAAAGGTAGTCGAAGATGTAAAAGACATAATTTTACCAACACCGCTTGAAGAAAATATAAATGTCTCAAGCATGAGACTTGATGCGATTATCGCAAGAACACTTAAAAAAAGTAGAAACGATTCTAGCGAAATTATTACAAAAGGTTTAGTTTTAATAAATCATAAAGAATGCTTAAATGTTTCGTATAATGTAAAGATAAATGATATTATTAGCATTCGACATTTCGGAAGAATCGAAGTTTTAGAAATATTAAAGACAACAAAGAAAGATCGCCTAGTATTAAGAATAGGTGTTAAAAAATAGGAGCAATTAATATGAAAGATTTTAAAAATACATTATTAATGATGAATACAGCCTTTCCTATGCGTGGTAATTTAGGTGTAAATGAATTACCTACTCAAGCAAAATGGGATGAAATGGATCTTTATAAAAAAGTTTTAGCTAAAAATGAAGGCAATAAAACTTTCTTCCTACATGATGGTCCTCCATATGCAAATGGTAATATCCATGTAGGGCATGCATTAAATAAAATTCTAAAAGATTTTTTAATTAGATATAAAACGATGAATGGTTTTTATTCACCTTATATTCCTGGTTGGGACACACATGGATTACCAATTGAAAATGCTTTATCAAAAGATAAAAAAGTAAACCGTAAAGCTATGAGCGTAAGTGAATTTAGAAACTTATGTCGTGAATATGCACTTAACCAAGTTGAAAAACAAAAAATTGGTTTCAAACGTTTAGGTGTATTAGCTGACTATGAAAATCCATATATTACACTTGATCCTGCATATGAAGCAGAACAAATCAGATGTTTTGGTGTTATGGCAAAACGTGGTTTAATCTTTAAAGGGTTAAAACCTGTTTACTGGTCTCCATCATCAGAAACAGCACTTGCAGAAGCAGAAATCGAATATAAAGATGTAACAAGTACATCAATTTTCGTTGCTTTCCCTGTAGTTGATGGCAAAAATGTTTTATCTTCAAATTGTGAATTAATCATTTGGACAACAACTCCTTGGACAATTCCTGCAAACCTTGCAATTTGTGCAAATGGAGAACTTGAATATTCTGTAATTACAGTAGGCGAAAGATACTTTGTTATTGCAAAAGAACTTGTAGAAAAAGTTGCAGTTGAACTTGGATTTGAAGAGTACAAAGTTATTAAAACTTTTTCTGGTTTAGAACTTGAAGGTATTACATATAAACATCCTATCTATGGACGTATTTCACCAGTTATCCTTGGTGAACACGTAACACTTGAAGCTGGTACTGGTTTAGTACATACAGCTCCTGGTCATGGTGATGATGACTTTATCGTTGGTAAAAAATATGGACTTGATATTTTATGTCCAGTTGATAGCCGTGGTTATATGACAAAAGAAGCAGGTGAATTTGAAGGTTTATTCTATGAAGAAGCTAACAAAGCTGTTCTTGCACGTTTAACTGAACTAAATGCATTATTACATGCTCATGAATTTACACATAGTTATCCTCATGACTGGAGAACAAGAAAACCTATTATCTTTAGAGCTACACCTCAATGGTTTGCATCAATCAATGGTTTCAAAGAAGAAATCTTAAATGCTATTGAAAAGGTTAATTGGTATCCTGCTTGGGGTGATGTACGTTTATCTAATATGATTAAAGATAGAGATGATTGGTGTATTTCTCGTCAAAGAGTATGGGGCGTTCCAATTCCTGTATTCTATGCAGAAGATGGCACTGCTATCTTAGAAGAAGATTTAATTAATCATGTTGCTGATTTATTTGAAAAACATGGTTCAAATGTTTGGTTTGAAAGAGAAGCTAAAGACTTACTTCCAGAAGGTTATACACATCCAGGTAGTCCAAATGGTCTTTTCACAAAAGAAAACGATATTATGGACGTTTGGTTTGACTCAGGTACATCACATCATGGTGTATTAAAATTACGTCATGGTATTACTCAATGTGATGTTTATTTAGAAGGATCTGACCAATATCGTGGTTGGTTTAATTCAAGTCTTTCTACAAGTGTTGCATTAACTGGCGAAGCACCTTATAGAAACGTAATTAGCCATGGTTTCACACTTGATGCTGAAGGAAGAAAGATGTCAAAATCTTTAGGTAATACAATTGATCCAATTGCCGTATGTAATGAATTTGGTGCTGATATTCTTCGTTTATGGGTTGCAAGTACTGACTATCAAGCAGACGTTAGAATTTCAAAAGATATCTTAAAACAAATTAGTGATTCATATCGTAAGATCAGAAATACTTTCCGTTTCTTACTTGGTAACTTATTTGATTTTAATCCAGATACTGATGCTGTTCCATACGAAAAACTTGGTGAAGTTAACCAATACATGGTTTGTAAATTAAATCAATTAATTAAACAAATTCATGAAGCTTATCAAAAATATTCATTTGATGAAGTATATCGTTTAACTCTAAACTTCATGAGTGTTGATTTATCATCATTCTATTTAGATTTTACAAAAGATATTTTATACATTGAAAAAGCAGATTCACTTGAAAGAAGAAGCATTCAAACTGTATTCTATCAAGCATTATATAGCTTACTTACAATGTTAACACCTATCATTCCTCATACTACTGAAGAAGTATATAGTTACTTTAGTAATAAAAAAGAAGAAAGCATTTATTTATGTGATATGCCAGATGCTACTCATCATCAAAATGAAGAAGAATTACTAAGTAAATATAGTGAATTCATGTCATTAAGAGACGATGTATTAAAAGCACTTGAAGTTGCTCGTAATGAAAAAGTAATTGGTAAGAGCTTAAATGCACATGTTACATTTAATCCAACACCTAAAATTGCAAAATTAATTTTAAGTTTAGATGCAAATTTAGCACAAGTATTTATTGTATCTAAATTTGATGTTGTTGGAACTAATATTGAAGGTGCAACTACTTATGAATCTGGAGAAATTAAAGTAGAACCAGCTGTTGGTCATACTTGTGAACGTTGTTGGCAAATTGTTGAC
>CAJGCS010000132.1 GCA_904501965.1 uncultured Bacilli bacterium
ATGCATAATATTCAAATTGGTATTGATTTACTAGAATGTAATGAATTTAATGAAGCATATGATCATTTTAATAGACTTTTAGAACTTGATCAAAAAAATATCCATGCAAGATATTACCGTGCTTTTACTGATTTTTTTCATATTCGTAAATGCTATGAACAAGATTATCTTGACTTTAAGTATTTAGTCGATAAAAAAACAAAATATAGAGAAACTGCTCTTCCTTTACTTGTAATAATGTGTGATGAATTAAGAATAAACGATGAAGTAATTAAATATGGAAGAATGGCTACAAAATTTGAATCTCCATATCTAAATGATGTAAGAAGTATCTTAGTAAAAGCTCTTGCAGAAACAAATAATATGCAAAATGCAATTGAAGCTTTAGGTATTATTGAACAAGCCTTAGAAAACGATGAAGAAGGAACAATTGAACTTTACTTACAAAAAGCAGAAATTCAAATGAAGTTCAATGACTTAGATGGAGCTGAGGTTACTATTCAACAAATATTTACAAAGTTTCCTGCAAGTGAAAATTCATATTTTGCAAAAGGTAAACTTGCTTTTATAAAAGCTGGTCTTAGTAAAGAAGAAGATGATTTAGATGATGCAGCAAGAGCATTTAAAATTGCTTTAGAATATGAACCAAACTTTACAAGTGCAAGACTTTTCTTAGCAGAAGCTTTAGCTCTTCAAAATAAACTAGATGATGCATTTACCACTCTTGATGGATTTTTAGATACACTTCCCAAAAATATAACTGAAGAACAAGAAATTGCCTTCAAAGCAGATTTAGTTGTTGAAAAGGTTAAAATTTGTGAAGCAGTCGCAAACTTTGAAGCAGGCCTTAATATTTGTACAGAGTTTTTAGAAAATAATGAGTCTTGGAAAGTATATTATAGCCTTGGATATATTCAAAATATTATTGCAACATCACGTGATGAGTTAAAAATATCACGAAATAATTTACTAAAAGCATATGAATTAAATAGTGATAATTTATTCTTGCCTGATTTAGTAACTGTTAATACGATACTAAAAGACTTTAGACTAAATGATAATTTAATTAATAAAGCACTTGAAGCTGAACCAGATAATGGCTTTCTTTATTATTTGCTTGCGGAAAATACAGCTAGACTTAATTATGATTATAATTTATTAATTAGTTTGTATGATAAAGCCCACAACCTTGGTTACTTAGATGATGCAAGTTATGTAATTCATGTATCATTCTTAGTTGAAAAACCAATTCAGTTAATAAAAAAATATAAAAAAGCTTTATTAAACGAAAAATATAAAAGTATTTGGGATATGCGTAGAGCAGGAATTAGATATTTATTTGGAGAATGCGGTTTTAAACAAAACTTAAAACTTGCATATAAATTACTTTCAACATGTAATGCTAAAGAACCAAATGAACCATGCATTATGACAATTTATGCTAGATGCCTTGAATTAATGGGTAATAAGACTGAAGCATTTAAACTTTATTCTGATGCATATAAAATCTATAAAACATCAATTCATATGACATGTAACTGTGCAAATGGTTACCTTGCATATAGTTATTTAAATGGCGTAGGCACAGATAAAAATATTGATAAAGCAAAAGAACTAATATTAGATGCATTAAATAAAGAAGCAGGTTTATCAGCATCAATTAATATTTACCATTATGCATATTTTGCATTACTTGGAGAAACTGGCTTTGATTTAGAAAAAGCATATGAATATTTATCAAGTGATTTTGCATTTGATAGATATGATATTGTCAGATATTTATATATAAATAAAGTGTTAGAAAAACTTGCAAAAACACCTAAATATACAGAAGATGATATTAAAATTTGTTTAAGTAATTTATCGAAAGAATATAAGAAGTATTACTTAGAAAATAAAGATAAAGATGTAATTTATCCATATTATAAAAATTTCTAGGAGTAGATATGAAAGTAGTAAAAAAACAAAAAAATTCTCATATGTGTATTATTTGTGGAATGGATAATGAACTTGGTGTTAAAGCTCCATTCTATGAAATGGAAGATGGTTCAATTATGACAAAATTCCACTATTTAAAAGAACATCAAAGCTATCCTGGTAGAACTCATGGTGGTATGATCACATGTATGTTAGATGAACTTATTGGTAGAGCCATTTGGATTACAGAACCTGAAACTTGGGGTGTAACAACAAATATTAATGTTCGTTTCTTAAAACCAGTACCATATAATGAAGAGTTAATTGGTGTTGGAAGAATTACCAAATCAAATCGTTTCTTATTCGAAGCTGAAGGTGAAATTAAAGATAAAAATGGTCTTGTTCTTGCAACTGCAACAGCTACATACTTTAAACTTAAAGAAAACCAAATTATGGAAAATCCTGAACATAATGAAATGTTCTTAGTTCCAGACGATGTAAAAGAAATATAGAAATATGAAAAATAAAGATATACTTTTAAATTTAAGAGTATATCTTTATTTTTTCATATACTTTGTAAAATAACAAAAAAAATGGTATAATGTATTATTAGAGGTATTAATATGAGTATAACAAAAGATTTCTTACCAAAACATGAAAATATGATAGTTTATCAAGATGATGAAATGTTTAGAATAAACACAGACACTATGGCTCTTGGTGAATTTTTATATATTTATAAAAAAGACACTGTTTTAGATATTGGAACAAATACAGGAGCTTTACTCCTTTATGCAAGTATGTTTAATCCAAAGAAAATGATTGGGATTGATATAAATGAAAAAGCACTTGAACTTGCGAAAAAGAATATGGAAGTAAATAATATTACAAATGTAGAGTTAATCCACGTTGATGCTAACGAATATAAAGCCGAAGAAGCAGATGTTGTTATTTGTAATCCACCATATTTTGAAACAGATCCTAAACTTTTATCAAAAGATGAATATAAAAATCTTGCAAAGCATGAAGGCTCACTTAACCTTGAAAATTTAATTAAAATAATTAGAAGAAATCTAAAAAATCACGGGACTTTATTTTTACTTTTCCTTACTTCAAGATTAACAGAAGTAATTGATGAACTTAAAAAGAATAAGATGACAGTAAAAAAATTAAAGTTTGTTTATGATGAAAATAAAGAATTATCAAATGTTGTACTTATTAAAGCTGTTAAAGGAGCAAGACCTGGCATCGTAGTAGAAAAACCACTTATTATTTCGAGATAAAGGAAAAAATTTATGGAAAAAGTTATTAAAAATCTAACTTTAGATGAAGAAAGAGCACTTTACAACTTAACTGATGCATTAGTAGAAAATGTTACTTTCGATGGACCAAGTGATGGTGAATCAGCATTAAAAGAATCAAGAAATTGTAAAATAACAAATTCGAGATTTTGCCTTAGATATCCACTTTGGCATGCAAATAATTTTAGCGTTGAAAATTCATTTTTTAAAAAAGAAGCTAGAGCACCTATATGGTATGTAAATAATGCGAAATTTTTAAATTCCACA
>CAJGCS010000133.1 GCA_904501965.1 uncultured Bacilli bacterium
CCACCTTGTTTAATAACCTCAGGTGTGTCAAGCTCTAAATCAGAAATTTTTGGCTTTGTAATTACATAACCATCAGTTTCAAGTTTTTCAAGACAACCTTCAAACTTATCATTTACAACTTTTGATTTTTTAAATTCAACAAGTATTTTTAAGAAATTAGATTTATCATCTATCTTTTCACCAATTATTTCTTCAAGCACTTGTTTGTATAAGTCTTCTTTAAATGAGATATCAATATTTACAATACCACTTCCAGAATCTACTTCTGATGCATATACATCTTCAAATAACTCACAAGTTTTTAAAGAATCAATGATGTTGTAAACATCTTTCATCTTTCTAAATGTGCCTGTAGTTTTAGATAAAACATTATCAAATTCTTTTTTATAAACAAATTCATCATCAAGTTCATTAATCCAATCAGGAACATTTAAATTAATCTCTGAAATATCAAATTCTTCTAATGCAGATTTTAAAATTAAATCCACATCGGCCTCGTTCATATCTACTACAGAAATTGGTATAACCTTAACTTCATATTTTTCTTCAAGATTTTTGCATAATAATACAGTTTCATCTGATTTTGGATTTTGTGTATTTAAAACTATTACAAATGGTTTATTTAAATTTTTTAATTCTTCAATTACTTGTTCTTCTACTTCTTCATATTCATCTCTAGTAAACTCAGAAAAGCTGCCATCACTTGTTAAAACAACTCCTATATTAGAATGCGATTCAATTACTTTTTTAGTTCCAAGTAATGCAGCTTCTTCAAAAGGAATCATATCAGCATACCATGGCGTTTGAACAAGTCTTTTTGTACCATCTTCATTTAAATACCCTTTAGATGTTGGAATAACATATCCAACACAATCTACAAGTCTAATTTTTATTGATAAATCATTTTCAATATCAATTGTAGTATTAAGAGTAGGAACAAACTTAGGTTCAACAGTCATTATTGTTTTACCACTTGAACTTTGAGGAAGCTCATCAGTGATTTTATGATAAATTTCTTCGTCATTAATGTATGGTAAAACTTTTGTTTCCATGAATTTTCGAATAAATGTACTCTTACCGCTTCTTACAGAACCGACTACTCCTAAGTAAATTTCTCCTCCAGTACGTCTTACGACGTTTTTAATTATTTCATTATTCATAAATTCCACTCCTTTAATAAAATTTATGAATAGCATGTTAAAAATATGATAAAACAATAATAAAAAGCACCTATAAAGGTGCTTTTTATGTTTTTAAATCAGCGGATTAATGAGCTTTCTTTTTCTTTCGATCATATTGATTTTTTAAATTACAGTATATTTTATAATCATTTAGTACAACTTCATTATTAAAAGGAACTAGACCAGCATCAATTCGGTCAAGTAAGAATTTTAGTTCTGTTTCAATAATATTAACAAGTTCATCAGAATAATTATAATCTACTTTATTAAAGTCAAATTCATCACGGTCTAAAATTATTTTATCACCACTTGGAAAAACTTTAACATCTAAATCATAATCGATATACTTAAGCCCCTCTGAATCCTTCACATAAGGTGAACTGAGGTTACAATAATAATAGATGGAATTATTTCTTAACATACAAATCACATTAAACCAGTATTTTTTAAAGTAATAACATACAGCTGGTTCTTTTGTTTTCCATCTGCGACCATCCCCATCAATAACACTAGAACGGTCATTTACTAACACTATCAAATCGCTTGTTTGTCTTACAACTTGTGTATTTTGCCAAACACGATGAAGAACACCATTATGCTTATAACTGATAACTTCAATCTTGTTATTCACATAATTTCCTTCTTTCTTTACTCAACATTATTATACCAAAAAATATCATTTTAAGAAAGTAATGTGATTCGTAAAAATAAAGCCAAACAAAAAATGTTTGGCTTTAATTAGTAATTATTCATAACGTTTGATTAGTTCAATAAAGCGATCGTATTCTTTATTAACTAAATCTTCTAAAAATTCTGCAAATGGAAGTGGGTTATTTTTATCAACTTGTTCTGCACCTGTTCCTGTTTTGTAAAGTTCTAAAAGATCAAAATATTCGTAACGTCTTTTTACTGGAATTGAAATAGGTAAGAAACCTTCTTTAATTAGCATAAAGTTAAGAACTAAACGTCCAACACGTCCATTACCATCTAAGAATGGATGGATTTTTGCAAGTTGCATATGAGCATAAGATACAAGTTCTAAACCTTTCTTGCCACCAAAATCAATTTCATCAAAATATTTTGTCATTCTTTTGTAAATTTTGATAGGGTCACATGGAACATATTTTGAACCATTAATATGAATCATTGTATTACGATACATTCCGCCGCCTTCAAAACCAGCTAAAACTTCTTCGTGTAAATCTTTAATTAAATCAGCATTAAAAGTTGCATTTCCTTCAGCTAATTCAACCATTTTACGATATGCACGATAGTTATTATAAACTTTACGTTTTAAGTTTTCATCAATACCTTGAACTGGGTATCCTTTAGTAATTGATACAACATCTTCTAAAGTGATTGTTTGATTAGTTTCAAAGCAAGAACTGTTTTTAGCAAAAACTCGAGCAAGATTTTTTCTAAAAATCTTAAATTCTTCCTCTGGTAGTAAATGGAGATTTTTTTCCACATAAGCTTGTTTTTCTTGTAAAGTCATATAAATCCACTCCTATTCTATATTTTTATTGTATATTTTCGTAAGTTCCGCAGCTTCTAAAAAACCCTTGTGCGTACTAACGATATGACCATTATTAACAAATAATGTAACTGGTACAGAAACTGCTTCTAGTTCTTTAGCAAGATCTCTATATTCATTAACATCAATTTTATATATTTTAGCATCAGGATTTTCCTCTTCGAATTGTTCAAATGATAAATTAATCATTCGGCAAGGAGGACACCATCTAGCCATAAAACAAATCATTGTTTTTTCTTTTGAAGAAAGAGCTTCACGTGCTTGTTCTAAAGATTCAACAATAATCAAGTTATCACTTCCTTACTTTAATGTTATTACAGTAACACCAAATCCGCCTTCACCTTCACCACCATAACGATATGACGCAATATATGGTGAACGTTTTAAGAAGTTTTGAACTAGTTCTCTTATTACACCAGTTCCATATCCATGTATAATATTAGCTTGTTTTATATTAGAACACATTAAATCATCAATATATTCATCAAGCAAATCTTTCGCTTCTTCGTATCTACATCCACGTAAATCAAGTGTTAATTTAACCGATGATTTTTTCGTGAAACTAATATTTTTTGATGATTCTTCTTGTGAAAGTTTTTTTGGTTTTACTAATTTTAACTCATTTTGCTTAAAGTTTGCAACAATATTGCCTATAGAAACTGAAAATAAACCTTTTTTTATGACTTTATTAATAACTCCATATTGATCATATGCGATAATATAAACA
>CAJGCS010000134.1 GCA_904501965.1 uncultured Bacilli bacterium
AAAACCAAGTCCTGCTCTTTCTGTACTTTCTTTTGATGAATATAATGGTTCTTTAGCTTTTTCGATATCTTCTATTCCAACTCCTTCATCAATTATTTCGATTTCAATAATTTCATCTGTATATGCCATTTTTAATTCAACCATTTTATCAGAATCATTTAAATATCCATGAACAATTGAATTTGTTACAGCTTCTGATATAATTGTTTTAATTTCATTTACAGTATTTAAATTTAAATCAAGATCAACTAAAAACCCTACCGCAAGTGTTCTTGCAAGTTGAACATTTTCAAGTTTTGATAAAAACCTTACATGCATTTCATTTTCCATTATACAACCTCCAAATATTGTTCTGCTTCTTCTTCGCTCGATGCAACTAAGCAGATTCTTTTTAAGCCTGATAGATTAAATATTCTTTCAATTATATCATTCATTGAACAAATAATAATTTTCCCTTGTCTTTTTTTGATTTGAGAGTATCTTCCAATAATAAATCCTATTCCACTACTATCCATAAAACCTAGTTTTTCAAAATTTAATATTATATGTTTAATATAATATTTATCAATAAGCTCAGTTACTCGAAACTTCAAGTTCTCACAAGTTGCTTGATCAAGCTCGCCTTTTAGTCTTATAAAAAGGCGATTTTTTCTAATTGCCATTTGTATATTTAATGCCATCGTTTATACCTCCTTAAACAATTGTATCATACAAGACTTTTGTTAAAATTCCTATGGCTCACCAAACATAAAAAATAATAAGATTACGTAAAAAAAGAAAGCCTAAAAATTTGGCTTTCTTTTATATCTAATCTTTATATGTCGAACTATGCATGTTTATCTTATCTTTCACAGCTTCATCATATGCTTTGCGAAGTTCTTTTAAATAAAGCACATCCTCGTTTAAAACATACTTTATTGTCGCAAGACCATATCTTACTAAATGATAGTTAAATAATTCCCCATCAACCCAAAGCCATGCAAGTATTCTTCTACTTTCTGTGTTATCTCTAAGTAGATTATTTACATCACTTTGAATATAGATTTCTTTAGCATTTTCTAAAACTTCTTTTGTATAAGCTTTCGCATAATTGGCGTAGGGTTCATTTTTATAAGTTTCAGGAGTATTTATTAAATAAAATCTAACTGATTCACTAGAAGAACCTACTTTAAAATAAGCAGTATCTCCATCAATTGTATTTAAATATTCAACTTTTAAATATCCTCCACAGGGAGTGTTATTTAAACAAAATGGCAAGTTATTATTTGGATCAAACTTAGGTCCATCATATTTCATATTTAAATCCTCCCCAAAAAAAAGATTTATACATTATTTATTTAATAAATGCATTGTTGTTAATCAAAATTGCAACAAACTTCTTAATAACGTCTTTATCTGTTTTTACAAGTTTAACAAGTTTATTAATAATACTAAAATCAGTAAATTTTAAATCAAGCAAAGTTCTTTTATTGTCATTATATAATGCATAATAAAGTTCATCCATGCATCTTTTCGCGTCTTCTGCCTTTACCGAAAATACATATTTTTGCAATTCTTTTTGAATATTTAATGATGACTTTGTAAATTTATCCGCTTTAATTAATTTATTTCCAAGGACAACAAGTTCAAATGGATCATGTTGATATGCATTTCTTACGCGTGATTGTACAATCCTTATTTCTCCACGCATTTCAAAGATTGAACCTACAATTGTAGAATTAGGTACGATAGTTATTCCTTTTTCATCAATTATCTTATATTCATCTTCTTCATATCTATCATATAATAATCCTGGTCCATCAGTATTATAGGTATGAATTATACGCATCTTTATATCATCTGATGCTTTCATAACTGAATAAAACGCAAGATTGCCACCCTTAGAATGTCCACAAACGTTAATCTTTTTATTTGGGAAAAGTTTTGCAACTCTTTCTAAAAATAAAACTGACTTTTTTTGGGCAATAGTTTCTTTTGTAACTATCATATATCCATCTTCATACCATCCACAAAGGTTATCATCTGTTCCTTCAAAACATACAAGTATTGTCGAATCATCAAGTAAATATGCACACGCACCAAACTGTGTTTTTTCTTCGTGATCTATTTCGTTTGCATAGTCAAGTATTAAAATTTGACCATATCGTTTTGACTTTTGAACTTTCTTAGCAAGATCTTTAATAGCATTTGGTAATATAGCTCCAAAACGATAAGTTTTATAATCGTATTCTGAAAAGAATGTTTCAATTGCAAGATCAAGTGTTGGATATGTACTTTTTGCATTATTCATTGTTTTTTTAAAGTCAAGATAACTTAACATCGAAAAAACAACATTATCAACTTCATTAAATTTTGATGCTTTAAAACTTAAATCACCACGCCAATCAACATATTCTAAAATAGTTGCTTTCATAAAAACACTCCTTTCGTTATTTTTTTATATTATATCACTTCTTACTTTCATATTCAAGATAATATGTAAAGTTTTACTTATTTTTTAGTTATTATTTAGAATTAATTCAAATAATTCATTTACAGTGTCTACTACTTTATAAGGATTAAAAGATTCAAGAACAATTCTTTTACAATATCCATAAGAAGTTCCTATTGTTTTTAATGATGCATTTATACCTGTTTTCATATCTACATCTGAGTCACCAACGTAGTATGTATTAGTTGTATCTTTAATTGAAAGTTGGTTTAAAATAAGATCTATTCCTTCTTTTGAAGGCTTTATAGGAAATCCTTCCACCCCACCTCTTACATAATCAAACAAACCTTCTCTAAAATAATAATTTACTACTTTCAAAGTCTCTGTATGCGGTTTATTAGAAAAGACAACTAATTTAAATCCATTTTCTTTTAACGTTTCCAATCCATCAATTATACCTTCAAAAGGCTTTGTTAAATTTTTACAATTAGCAGTATAAATGGAATTATACATTTTTTGTACTTCTTTTATTTTTGCTTCTTCAAAAATACCTTGTTTTTCTAATGCTCGTTTTGTAAGAATATATTCTCCACTACCAATAAATGTTTTCATTTCCTCAAGTGAATAAGATCCATTGTATCCAAGAATATTTAACGCCTTATTCATTGATAAGCAAATATCAGGAAGAGTATCAACAAGAGTTCCATCTAAATCAAATATCACAAGTTTTTGCATTATTTGATTTTTTCTCCTTCAGAAAATGCTTCTCCAACTCTTTTACCAAGAGTATAATAGCCATGTGTATCAGTATCGTAACAAATAGGAGTAAACTTAGTTAAATCAACATGTCCATTTGTAAGAATAGAATCATCACAACTTACGTTTACAACTTCCCCAATAAACATTTCTTT
>CAJGCS010000135.1 GCA_904501965.1 uncultured Bacilli bacterium
ATCCAAAAAATGATGACAAAAATTTAAGATTTACTTAATACTCAACATATTAAGGACTTCAAAATTAGTGGACGTATTAAAAATATTTATAGTATTTATAAAAAGACTGTATCTAAAAATAAGGGTCTAAATGATATTTTCGACTTATTAGCTTTAAGAGTTATTGTAGACTCTGTTGAAAACTGTTACCGCGTACTTGGTCTAATTCATGGCAACTTTACACCACTTCCAATGCGTTTTAAGGATTATATTGCAGTTCCTAAACAAAACTTATATCAATCTTTACATACGACTATTGTAGGTATTGATGGTAAGATCTTTGAAATTCAAATTAGAACATATGAAATGGATCAAATAGCTGAATACGGTGTAGCAGCTCACTGGGCTTATAAAGAAGGAAAAGGTTACTCTCAAGAAGCAGAACAAGTTGAAATTACTAATAAATTAAAATGGTATAAGGATCTAATTACTTATGTAGAAAATGCTGAAAATTCAGATCCACTTGATAGTATCATTGACGATATTTTCAGTGCAAATGTTTATGTATTTACACCACGCGGGGACGTGTTTGATTTTCCTGCAGGTGCTACACCTTTAGACTTTGCTTATCGAATTCACTCTGGTATTGGTAATAAAACTGTTGGAGCAATCGTTAATGGTAAAATAGTTCCACTTACATATAAATTACAAACAAGTGATGTTGTTGAAATTAAAACAAACAATGCATCAACTGGCCCAACCGAAGCATGGTTAAAAATAGCACACACACAACATGCTAGAACTAAAATTAAGAATTATCTTAATAAGAAAAAACGTGATGAACTTGTTGCAAAAGGTATGCAAGAGTTCGAAAAGGCCGCAAAACTTGCAAATCTTAATATTTCCGAAATTACAGAAGAAAAGATTGTTGAATTATTTAGTTCAAGAAATGTTAAAAACTTCGAAGACTTTTATTGGGAACTTGGTAAAGGAAGTCTATCAGTACTTGGTTCTGTTAATAGATTAACAGGAGTTAATGACATTAATCTTTCAGAAGAAGCATTATTACAACAATATAGTGAAGCTAGTGCAGCTGGAAGACAAAGAAAAAGTCAAAATGGCTATGGTATAATCGTTGATGGACTTGATAAAGCCCATATTAAAATCGGTAACTGTTGTCAACCTGTTCATGGTGATGAAGTTGTTGGTTATGTTTCACGTGGTAATGGAATTATTGTTCACCGCGTAGGCTGTCCAAATATAAAAGAAGATGATAGAGAACGTTTAATTGCTCTATCATGGGATCCAGGATTCTCTGGTAAAGTATTTGATACAACTCTAAAAGTTTCTTCAATTGATAGAAGAAATGGTGTTGCCGATATGATTAATGCTTTAAACTCAACAAAAGTTACTATTTCAAGTGTAACATCAACAAAGAGTAAAACTGGTGAATGTATTACTAAGTTTAAAATTCAAGTAACAAATCTTGAAAACTTACATCTTGCAATAATAGCACTACATAACTTACCAGATATTTATGAAGTAGAAAGAGTATATAAATAATGAAAGTTATTATTCAAAGAGTAAAAAGTGCTTCATGTAGTGTATTTGAAAATGGTGAATATAAAAAAGTATCTGAAATCAGCAAAGGGTATATGTTACTTGTTAGCTTTACTCATTCTGATACTAAAGATAATGTAATAAAAATGGCAAAAAAGATTGTTGATTTAAGAATCTTTAATGATGAGGATGGTAAAATGAACTTAAATATTAAACAAGTTGAAGGTTCTATTTTATCTATTTCTCAGTTTACTTTATATGCAAATACACAAAAAGGCAATCGTCCTAGTTTTGTTGATTCAATGAAACCAGATGAAGCTAACAAATTATATGAATTTTTTAATAAAACTCTAAATGAACTTGGTATAGTTACTAAACCTGGTGTTTTTGGAGGAGATATGTTACTTGATCCATTATGTGATGGACCTGTAACAATTGAAATGGAGTATTAAATATGCATAGACCCGTAATATTAGATTTTTTATCTACTTACAGACTACAACTTAATATGCATAAGTTTAAATTTGCAACTATTTCTTTAATGGGGCGATTTAACTTAAAAGAAGTATCTAATCTAGTATTACGTGCTGATGAAATTCAAACATATCATGTAAATGAACCTAGAATTTATGAGAAGAATTATTCTTTTGAACTATTTTCTAAAACAATATGTGATATGTGTGTTTACACAAAAGATGTTATCTGTTTAAAAAAAGAAGATGTTTCAAATATTCTTGATCCTTTTTATCTTAAAGATATTAGTAAACTTGATTTTGTATCACTTTGTATGTTTCCTATTATTAAAAATGAAGAAGTTGTTGGAACAGTTATCTTTTACTTTGATAGTACTGTTAATGATTTTTCATGTAAACAAAGTGATTTAGTAAAACTATTTGATAACCTTCAAACTGTAATGGGACTAAATATTGAAAATTCAGTAAAAAATGCAATTTATGATTCTGAAGAATTTATAAAGATTATTTATTTAAAAGATGAATCTAAGTGCTATATTGATAGTTATTTAAAAAATAAATTTCATCAAAAAAAATATGTTCTTGATTTGTGCGATAATTCGCTTAAAAGAAAACTAGATAGAGAAATAAAAAATAATAAATACCGAAAAACTTTAACAAAAGATTTTATTATTTATTATGCAAATAAATATGAGTATCAAAATAACGATACTCACTTAGATACACTTTCAATACTTGCTCTTAACAAAATTGATGTTGATGAATTTTCGATTATCTTCTCAGATGTTGACGATCTAACATCAGAGTTAATACAAGAATTTAGTGATGTTTGCATAAAGAAAATATTTATTCAAAATTCATTTTATGCATATTTAGTTCATTGCATTATTCCAAATCGAACTAGTGAAGAAATTAAAAATAGACATTTAGATAAATATTTATTAACAGTTACATCTAAACAAATTACATCAAAGATGAAACTTGATACTCTTGCAAACTATTTATGTGAAAATAGACCAGATTCTTTTAATTTTAAAGACTATGTTATGTTTTTAAATAGTTTAAATAGTATTGAACTTTCATCAGATGTATTGGTTTCATCATATTCTGATAAAACTTTTGTTAATTCCCTTAATAATACTTGTTATGGTATTCTTCCAAGTATTTGTACTTATGATATTAATACCGAAACAAAAAAAGAAGTATATGTAAAATCTATATATAA
>CAJGCS010000136.1 GCA_904501965.1 uncultured Bacilli bacterium
TACTGAATTAGAATATAAAGTTGGTACTATGATCGAAGTTCCTAGAGCTGCATTAACTGCTGATCAAATCGCAGAAGTTGCTGAATTCTTTAGTTTCGGTACTAATGACTTAACACAAATGACATTCGGTTTCAGCCGTGATGACGCTGGTAAATTCTTAGAAGAATACTATGCTAAGAAAGTATTCGAAAGCGATCCATTTGCACACGTTGACCAAACTGGTGTTGGACAATTAATGCAAATTGCTGCTGAAAAAGGCCGCTCAGTTCGCCCTAACTTACATTTAGGTATTTGTGGTGAACATGGTGGTGACCCAGAATCAATTGAATTCTGTCACAAAATTGGTTTAGACTATGTTTCATGTTCTCCTTACCGTGTTCCAATTGCACGTTTAGCTGCAGCACATGCTAACATTAAAAACCCTAGAAAATAATAAATAATATTAAAAGCATCTAACTAGTTTAGATGCTTTTTTATCATTTGAAATGAATAAATCTCAATTATTAAATTTCGAACGCTTATAATTTAGTTTAACTTTTTAATAAGATGAATAAAATGATTGTAAAAAATAATAATTAATGATATAATTTTAGAAAAAAAGGAGGAAATTATGAACGAATTCGTTGGACTTGAAAAGTTATCATTAGTTGATTTTGATGGTAAAATGGCTTGTACAATTTTTGTAGAAAAATGTAATTTCCGTTGTCCTTTCTGCCACAATAAAGATTTAGCTTTAGCAAATAATACAAGTGAAATACCTTTTTCAGAGATTGTCGATTTTTTAAAAAGAAGAATAAATAAACTTGAAGGTGTTTGTATTACTGGTGGTGAACCTACATTATTAAATACTTTGGAAGATAAAATTAGAATCATTAAAGAAATGGGATTTTTAGTTAAACTTGATACTAATGGTTATAAACCAGATGTATTAAAAAAACTTATTGATCTAAAACTTATTGATTATGTTGCGATGGATATTAAAAATTCATTAGAAAAGTATAATCTTACAACTGGTTGTAATAATATTGATACATCAAAAATCATTGAAAGTATTAATATACTAAAAACAAGTGGAATTGATTACGAATTTAGAACAACTCTTGTGGATGAATTTCATAATAAAAATGATATCATTGAGATTGCAAATCTATTAAAAGGTGCAAAAAAATACTACTTACAAAAATATGTAAGTAGTGAAGGATGTTTTAATAAAAATTTACATTCTATAAATAAAGAAAAAGTAGAAGAGTTTAAAAAAATTTTAAGAGAAACAATTGACTATGTTGAATTAAGAGGATACTAAAAAAGTCTGGAATTTAATTCCAGACTTTTTATCTATCAATAAATTTAACTGCTTGTATAGCTGCAATAGCACCATCAGATGTAGCAGTAGTTACTTGTCTTACTTCTTTAGTACGACAGTCTCCACAAACAAATAATCCATCAGTTTTTGTTTTACATGATTCATCTGCGATAATAAAACCTTGTTCATTTAAATCAACGTATTCACTAAAGATTTTATTATCAGGAATTTGACCAATTGCTACAAAACAACCTTTTACATCTAAGCGTATGAATTCATTTGTTTTAAGGTTTTTAAGTTTCAAACCACATAATTCATCATTAGAAGTTAAATATTCAGTAGTAGAGACATCAGTAATGATTGAAACATTATTAAGTGATTTTACTTTTTCTACTAAAGCTTTATCAGCTACAAACCAATCAAATAATGTGCATATTGTAACTTTCTTGCAGTAGTTAGCAAGCAAAGCTGCATATTGAAATGCTGAATTACCATCACCGATTACTGCAACGTCCTCATCTTTAAAAAATGGCCCATCACAAGTAGCACAATAAGAAATACCGCTACCAATTAAATCATCTTCATTTGGAAGATTTAACTTTTTATGTTTTACTCCTGTTGCAATGATAACAGCAAGAGAAGAAAATGTATCAGTAGAAGTAGACACTTCAAAGTGATCATCAAATTTTTTGATATTAGTAATTTCATCATATTCAAATTCAACACCAAGGTCCATAACTTGTTCAAACATGTTTGTTGCAAGTTCCATACCTGATATTTCTTTTAATGAAGGGTAGTTTTCTACTTTGGGAGAAGTAGAAATTTGTCCACCAATTGATTCTTTTTCAAAAATTAAAACTGATTTTCCACTTCTAAGGGCATATAAACTTGCGGTTAAACCTGCAGGACCAGCACCAATAATTATAATGTCATGCATATTATTTTACACTTTCAATGTAACGTTTGATTTCACTTGGTCCAATGTATTTATCAATACCGTTTGGCGTAGGAACTAAAAGTGTAGGAACTTTTTTGATTCCATATTTTTGAGATGCTTCTTTATCTTCTTCAGCAAGAATTGAAATATATTCAATATTAGCTTTTGCTAAAATTGCTTTTGCAATTGGACAATTAGGACATGTTTTTGTTGTAAATAGAAGAAGATTATTTAATTTTTCTTCTTTAGGTGCTTCTACTGGTTTTTCTTCAACCTTTGTAGGAGCCTTTGAATTTGCGATATCATAAGTTTTTCTGTTTTCGAACTCTGCAGACTTACCATCATTCCAGTTTTGAACCGGACGATAGTATCCAGTTATTCTACTATAAACTTCAGTTTTCTTACCACAAATAGGACATTTAAATTCTTCACCAGTAATATATCCGTGAGATGGACAAACGGAGTATGTTGGAGAAATTGTGTAGTAAGGAAGACGATGGTTTTCGGCAATAGTTCTTACAAGCTTAGCACATGATTGCCAAGAAGGCATTTTTTGTCCTAAGAAAGTATGGAATACAGTACCTGATGTATAAAGAGTTTGAAGTTCATCTTGAATTTCAAGAGCAGAGAATACATCATCTGTATAGTTTACAGGTAAGTGAGAACTATTAGTGTAATATGGAGTTCCACCATCAATAGAAGTTGATGTGATAATATCAGGATAACGTCTCTTGTCATGTTTTGCAAGACGGAAAGAAGTAGATTCAGCTGGAGTTGCTTCTAGGTTATATAAATCACCATATTGTTCTTGATAATCTGAAAGTTTTTCTCTCATATAGTTAAGAGTCTTTTTAGTGAATTCTAAAGAAGCAGGATCAGATAAATCTTTACCTAACCATTTAGCATTTAAACATGCTTCGTTCATACCAACTAAACCAATTGTAGAGAAGTGATTGTTAAATGTTCCTAAGTATCTCTTAGTATATGGATA
>CAJGCS010000137.1 GCA_904501965.1 uncultured Bacilli bacterium
AACCCTGCTATAGTAAGAATAGCTAACAAAATAATAAACAATGTTTTAACTAAGAATAATGATGCAGAACGCTCTACATTATTGATAACTCGTCTTCCTTCTTTTACAATACTTGGCATTGAAGAAAAATTCGAATCAAGTAATACTAATTGAGCTACTTTTCTAACTGCATCATTACCAGATGCCATAGCTATACTACAATCAGCTTCTTTTAATGCAGGAATATCGTTAACACCATCACCTGTCATTGCAACAGTTTTACCACTATCTTTAATTGCTCGAACAATTATTTTCTTTTGTTCAGGTTTTACACGACCAAAAACAGTATAACTGTTTGCAATTTGATATACATCTTCATCACTCATTCCGTCTAAACTTATATATTCATTTGCACGATCAACGCCAACACGACGTGCAACTTCAGCTACTGTTACAGGATTATCACCGGAAATAATCTTAATTTGTACATCATTTTCTTTAAAGTATTGAATTGTTTGATATGCATCTGGTCTAATTTGATCTTCAATTAAGATTAATGCATATAATTCAGGAGTTTCACTTAATCCTTCATCAATTAAAGAATCAATATTTTGTCTGCTATGAACAAGAGCAACCACTCTTAATCCTTCTTTTGCATATTCATTTATTTCATTTGCAAATAAACGATAGTTTGATTTTAATAAAATTTCTGGAGCCCCAACTAAAAAGTTTCCAAGTTTATTAAAAGCAACGATAGAATATTTTCTTTCAGAAGAAAATGCCATTTTTTCAATTGATTTATAGATACGACTATAACCAAAATAGTTTACAAGCGCTTTTGATGTAGTATTAGTGTCCATTAATGCTTTATTAAGAGAACTCATGATATCTTCGATTTTTGGATGTTCACTGAAATCATCTTCTTCAAAAACGCGTTTATCAATAAATCTAACAACTGACATAGTTCCATCAGTTAATGTTCCTGTTTTATCCAAACAAAGAACATCGGTTCTTGCAAGCATTTCAATACAGTACATATCTTGTACTAATGTTCTTTTTTTCGCAAGTCGCATTTGACTAAGTGCAAGTGATACTGATGTTATTAAATAAATGCCTGCAGGAATCATCCCAATTAAAGCTGCAGAAGTTGATTTAATCGCAACAGAGAAATCTTTACCTTGAGTCATATAAATTAAAAACATTGAAGCCCCAGTAATTACAAAAATTACTGCAATAATTTTTAGGAATAACCCTAATGATTTTAAAATGACTGAGTTAGGTCTCTTGTAAGTTTTAGCTTGCGAAGTTAGCTTGTTAATTTCATTGTGTTCGCCAACATGATCAACTTTCGCATAACAATTGCCTGAAACGACAAAACTTCCTGAATATAAAATATCTCCTTCTTTTTTACTAATTGAATTAGATTCACCTGTTAATTGTGACTCATTTACTTCAATTTCACCTTCAATTAATATAGAGTCAGATGGTATTTCTTTTCCAATAGTTAAATATATAATATCATCTAATACAATATCTTCGACATTAACTTCTTTTTTCTCACTGTTTCTTATAACAGATGCAGTAGGTTCATTAAGTAATGTTAATTTATTAATAGTTACTCTAGATCTAATCTCTTGAACAATACCGATTATGGTATTAATAGAAACAATTATAAGAAAAGTAAAGTCAGCTATCGATATTTTATCTAACCTACTTATATCTTTACCAATTTGAAGAATAGCTGCTATTAATAATAAAATTGTAATAATAATATACATAATATTAAAGAAAGTAAATGTATGCTTAATAAAGATTTCTGCATACCCGCCCTTCTTCTTGTCTTTTGTTGCATTAATAAGTTTTTGAGATTTTCGAAGTTCGACTAAGGAATCAGTAAGCCCTTCATGAGCATCTGGTTCAAATCGTTCAATATTTTCTAAGTTTAATATATTATGTTTTCTTTTACTCATAAGGACTCCTTTCTATAAAATATTATATCACATTTTTTTATTTTATTCAATATATTATAAAGTTTATTATTATTATTTTTTTTAAATTTATGATATAATAAGAAAGTAAAAAATTAGGAGGAAGTATGCAAAAACTTATTATTGGCGTAACTGCAAGAATTCATGAAGATGAAACAAATACTTACGTAAGAGTTCATAAACAATATCTTGATAATCTAACAAACAGAGGTATGACTCCAATTATTCTTTGTCCTCATTTATATGAAGAAATTTTACCTTTGTGTGATGGATTTTTAGTTATTGGTGGTGATGATTTAAATCCTAATCTTTATAATGAGACAAATGATGAAGGTTTATCTAAAGATATTCGTGATTATCTTGATGAATTAGATAAAGCTGTTATTAAACATGCAACAGATACAAAAAAACCATTGCTTGGAATTTGTCGTGGGATTCAATCTTTAGCAGCTACAAACGGAAAAAAGCTATATCAAGATATTCCATCAGCTAACTTAAATCACCCACATGAAGGAAAATTCCATAATGTTTTAAAAGTAAATAATACACCACTTGCAAGTAGACTACCACAAGAATTTATGGTAAATACTTTCCATCATCAATGTGTTAAAGAACTTCCAGAAGGTTTTGTAACAACATTTGTTAATGGTGATGTAATTGAAGGAATTGAACATACTACTTTACCGCAATATGGATTTCAGTGGCATCCAGAACGTTTAAATGATAATCAAACAGAAATTATTTTCTCATATTTTAAAGAATGCGTAGAAAACTTTGTAAATAAAAAGCAAAACTAAATAGTTTTGCTTTTTTATTCATCTGTAATTGAAATATTTAGTGAACTTGTTACATTAAATATTTTATTTAATGTATCTTGAGATAAACTAAAAGGAATGCTTATAAATATAGATGTTGCAATTGAAGTACCTATTAATGAAAAAATATCCCTTTCTTCTTTTTTAGCATTACTATTTGGAATTAATTTTTGAATAATAAACAAAATAAACGATATTAAAAAAATATCTCTTACAACACCAAATATAAAGTCATTATTTGATTTTATGTTAGATTGTAGTTCATCTTCGGTTGAAAAAATTAAAAGTGAATTATATACAGCCACAATAACAAAAACTGCACTAAATTGATATAAAAAGCTTGGAATAAAAACTTGTAAGAAACCATTTATTCCTCCTGCAATTCCCGCAGTATAATATGCTTGCCATGGATAACTTACAGCTGAAGCTTCT
>CAJGCS010000138.1 GCA_904501965.1 uncultured Bacilli bacterium
CCAACTGCAGGAAATTCTTTTTTAAGTTCTTTGTAAAGCTCTGCTTCATATGCGATACAGCACATAAGTTTTCCACAAGCACCACTGATTTTGTTATTATTTAGGCTCATTGATTGTTCTTTAGCCATTTTCATTGTAACAAAATCAAAGTTTTGAAGATATTTCTTACAACAAAGTTCTCTTCCACAAGTCCCAATACCACCGATTACTCTTGCACCTTCACGTGGTCCGATTTGACGAAGTTCAACTCGGATTTTAAATTCAGGTGTTAAAAGTTTAAGTAGTTCTCTAAAGTCAACTCTATCTTCAGAACAGTAATAAAAGATAATCTTAGATGAATCTACTGTGTATTCACAGTATAATGGTTTCATATCAAGATTTAAGCTTCTTACATGTTTTTTAAAGATTTCAAAGCTTTTTGGTGCAAGTGCACTATTTCTTTCTTCGTTTTCAATATCTTTATGTGTTGCACGACGTACAACAGGTTTTAATTCATATTCAATTTCTTCGGCAGGAACAGCTTTGTTTCCAATAATTACTTTACCCATTTCAAGCCCACGTACTGTTTCAACAACAACAGCATCGCCTGATTTAAATTTGTAATCAAGTGGACTAAAGTAATAGATTTTCCCTACACCTTTAAACTGAATACCGACGATTTCAATTAATTCATTCATGTTAGTTATCCTTTCCTAACTTACAAAAGAAGTTTGTATAGAAAAGTGGCATACTTACATAGTAATTAAGACGTTTTTGGTTTTCAATAATTAAGTCTAATTTACTATTTAAGTTAATGTCTTTTAAATCAGCTCGTTCTTTAAATACTTTTTCAAAGTATTTAGCATCACGACCACCATTAAGTTTGATTGCTTCTTGATATATCAATGCAAGAACATCAAATAAGAAACGATGCCACATTTTATTTTCTTCTTGAAGTAGGTCTTTATTTAAATAATATACAACAAAAGGGTCTTCTTTTTTAAGGGTTGCTATTGCAATCTTTTTTGCAAATTCAACAAAATCAATGATTTTTCCTTCTGAAACAAGTTTTTGGATTTCATCAATATCATTAGTTAGGGTAGTTGCACAGTATGCGATATCTTTATCAAGACCATTAATTGTTAAGGCATTTACAATTTCTTTTGTTGAGATTGGTTTAAAATGCATTACTTGGCATCTTGATGTAATTGTCGAAAGCATTCTTTCTTTATTAGAAGTAATTAAGAATCCATATCTATTTGGATAAGGTTCTTCTAAAAATTTTAATAAAGCATTACTAGCAGATGCGTTCATTTTTTCTGCATCATAGATAATATATACTTGATTTCCACCTTCTAAACTTGTCATTGAGAATTCTTTTACAAGTTCATCGATTTGTTCTTTTTTAATAATTTCTGTTGAAGGTTTTATTTGTAATACATTGATATGGTTGTTTGCAAGTACTTTTTTACAAGCATCACATTCAAGGCATGGCTTATTTGGTTTATTACAAACAAGTTGCATAGCCATATAAAGAGCCATTTCTTCTTTACCACAACCTGTAAAACCTTCAAAAAGATATGCATGTGATAGCTTTTCTAAATAAAAACTATTTTGTAATACACGGTAAGCATCTTTTTGAACTTCTTTTAATACTTCAAAAGTCATCTTATTTACCTTCTACAAAATTAACAACAACACTAATAGCTTCATTTACAGCTTCTTCTAGTGTTTGTTCTCCGTTAACTTTTTTTATTCTATCTGGATATTTTTCACAAGCTTTCATATATCCTAAATATACATCTTTATGAAACTTAATATCTTCATGTTCTAAACGGTCAAGTTCACGTGCATTTTTTCTGATTCTTTGAAAACCAACTTCTGGATCTGCAACTACAAATACTGTTAAATTTGGAAGTAAACCTTCAGTTGCAAACATATTCATTTCGTATACTTCATCAATACCGATACCTCTTGCATATCCTTGATAAGCAAGGGAAGAATCGATATATCTATCACAAAGAACAATTTGCTTTTTTTCAAGAGCAGGTTTAATTACTTTTACAATATGCTCTCTTCTTGAAGCTGCATAAAGAAGTGATTCAGTTCTAGAGTCCATTCCCATATTATCGTTATCAAGAATTAAACTTCTGATCTTTTCGGCGATTTTTGAGCCACCTGGTTCTCTTGTAACAACTACATCATATCCTCTTTTTACAAGTTCATCATATACGCCGCGAACAGCTGTTGATTTTCCACAACCATCGTTACCTTCAAATGTAATAAAAATACCCTTATCTAATGTTTTCATGATTTTCACCCTTTTTGTTTAGTTAATTCTATTATACAATAAATCCAAATATTTTTAAAGTGAAATGGCAAATATAATTATTTAGTAATTTCCATTTATTATTATGTATAGAATATTAAAGTTTTATTAACAATATATATATACTAATAAGGAGGTATATATGCCAAAACCAAAAAAATGTGATTGTAAGGTAGAATTTAGTACAGATGTGTTTAAAAAAAGATATGAAGAAAATAGTAATTTAGACAAAGTAAGACTTGAAAATATGTACGAATTTGGAGAAGAGTTTTTTAAGAAGAATGAAGAACATAAAAATAAAAAAGAGTAAAACCAAAGGTATTTACCTTTGGTTTGTTATTTTTTTAATAGTATACTTTCCACAAATATAAACCACATGCTGGAGCAACATATGGAGCAAGGCGTCTTTCTTTTCCATCTAGTATTCTTAAAATATCAGATGGTGCAAGTTTTCCTTCGCCTACTTTTAACATAAGTGCAACAATGATTCTTACCATATTGTACATAAAGCCATTACCAATTATTCTAAATTCAAGTAATCCATCTACAATATTAAGCTCAAATAGTTCAATTGTTCTTACTGATGTTTTTAATTCTTTGTTTTTAGAAAAGCTCTTAAAGTCATGTGTGCCAACAATATACTTCATCGCTTCTCTTATTTTAGATATATCTATTCTATCATGGAAATGATGTTGGTAGTTTGCTTTTAAAGGATCAAACGTACCAATTGATACATAGTATCTATATTCTTTTTTAACTGCACTTCCACGTGAATGAAAATCTAAATCGACATTTTCAATCTCAAGAACATATATATGTGGATATACTTTTTTGTTTAGTATCTTCTTTAAATTAGAACAAGGTATTACTTGTTCACTATCAAAATGAACAA
>CAJGCS010000139.1 GCA_904501965.1 uncultured Bacilli bacterium
CAAAAATACAAACAGAAACACCGATTATGAATGCTCCAATAGATATTGCAAGCATTATAACAATATTTTTAAATTCATATTCTATGAATAAATCAATAATAAAATTAATTGGTACTAAATATTTTCTAAGACTAATTAACCAGTTAATGTTGTCTGTCGTGAACAATGAACTCATACTATTGTTTGCAACTAGTTCCATAAAAATATTAAGTACAAATGAATAAGCATATAGTAAAACAATCATTAAGATAATACTTGTAACAAGTTCTACAATAATGTGCTTTTTAAGGAAGTCTTTAACAAGTTTATAAGGATAAACAAAGATTAAAGATATACCAACTTCAAAGAAGAAAGTAAGCACAGGATAAAAAACTGTTATAAAGTAATACCATGGTGTTCTACCAACTAATACCCCATATGAAACAAAGATAGGGTATATAAATACAAAACTTGTCGTATAGTGCATGATAAATAAGAATACAATTTTTGAAAAGATAATTTCACTACTTGTTACAGGGCATCTTGTAAGCTGATTAATATCACGCTCATCAAAGAAAAGCTTATTAGCTCGTCCTACTCCCATGATTATCATGATAGTAGAAACGATAACTAAGAATACTGTAACAAATGCTTTATCTGCATATTGTATTATATTTATCTTTTGAAATATCATGTTAAAGATGAATACTTCAATTGCAACAAACAAAACGATAAATATACCAGAAAATAATAATGAGAGAATCTTTTGTCCTTTTCCTTTATCTGACGAAAACAGTAATTTAAAATCTTTAAAAATAAGATTTAACACTATTTACCACCAAATGTTTCAAGGAAAATTCTTGAAATTTGTAGACGCTTATTAGGATTTTTAACAAGATCAATAAGTTCTACTACTTTCCCTTCATTGATAATTGCGACACGATCACATATTTTTGAAACAAGTTCAATATTATGACTTGTTATAAATACACATTTACCGTGGTTGGCATACTCTCTCATCATCTTCTTTAATTCTTCTGTTGCCATGATATCTAAACCAACTGTTGGTTCATCCAATATCCAAATTTCAGGGTTATGAAGAAGACTTGCTGCTAAGCAAAGCTTTTGTTTCATCCCGTGTGAATATCCAGAAATTGGATTTTTTAATTCATTTAAATCTAGTAATAATCTTTTACATAAGTATAAGTAATTTTCTTTAAATTCTTTTTCACTTATTTGATAGATACTAGCAATAAATTCTAAATAGTCATAACCTGTCATTACGTCATAACAAGTTGGTTCACTGGCAACATAACCAAATGAATACTTTGCAAGAATTGCTTCTTTTACATTATCATATCCATTTATAGTAATTTTACCTTTATCATATTTTTTAGCACCGATAATACAATCAATAGTTGTAGATTTACCAACACCATTTCGGCCAATAAAACCAATCATTTCGCCTTTATAGGCTGTAAGGTTTAAACCTTTTAATACGTTTTTCTTACCGTAAGATTTATATAAATCTTCGATAACAATCGCCGGGGTTAATTGTTCTTCCATACTTGGCCTCCTAACGAAATAAACCAAACTCTTTCTGTCTCATCATCATCTTTGTAGAATGTATATTTAGACTTACAGTTCATACAATTATGATTGTTCTTCTCAAAGTAAATATCTTTACTCTTACAAACAGGACAGAAACGTTCATAAATTGCTTTACTTGCGATAGTAGTAGTTGTTTTTTCTTCTAACCATCTTTCAAGTAATTCAATTTCTGGTACTGGGTTTTCTTCAACAAATTCAAGCGAATTATCATTGTTAACAAATGAACGACCTCTTATTGATAAGCTATCAATATTTAAGAACTTCTTACCTTCAAAGTAATCAGTACGAACAAGTGATTTTGTATCATTAAATGTATGTTCTACATCAAATGTTAAATAGTTGTGTGATACAAAGTTTCTACTTTTCTTAAGTTGATTTGAAATAATATCAACGATATATCCAAATTTTTCTTTCTTAAGAGTTATTACGAAATCTTCTTTTCTAAAAGTTAAAACTGGAAGTTTGAACTTTTCTTTTCTTTGAACAACTAAAATATCTTGTTCTTCTTCTACTTCTAAAGTATAGCCTTTATTTGATAGAACTCTAAGTAATAAGAAGAAATAATATAAATTAAATTCATTTGAAAGTTTAGCTCCTTCAGAGTAGGCTTTTAACTTAAGGTAGAACTTATAACAATAGTTATAAAGACGATTATGTAATAAGATATTTGTAAGTTTAATGTTTTCTAGTTTAAACTTTACTTTTGATACTCTTTTATAAAAGTAAGAGTTTTTAATATACTTAATACGTCTTTGAAGTTTTTCTACACTAAGTAACGCTTCATAAGCTTCATCCGCAGTAAGCTTTGTAGAAGTATTACCATCATAAGTTTTTAGTTGCATTACATAAAAGTCATAGTATTTTGCAATTTCATCGTCTAAAGCATTAATAAGCATTGCAACAAAACAGTTTTCATAAGTTTCAATTTTATCAATACTTTGAGAATAGTGAACATATTCTGGTAATATTTCTGCTTTTTTTCTCTTCCACAACTTAACATCTTTAAATATCTTTTGATATTGTTCAGGTTGAATAGAAGGAGCTTGGTCTTGACGCAAGATTACATCTTCCGTTGTTGTATTAATTGTAGGACGTGCTACGATTGATGCAATAACACTTAATATAAATGAAAGTTCTTTTAAAAACTTCATGTCATTCTCATACGACAAATTTTGTAAACTCGAGTTATTAAAATTTTGAATATTTTCATATACTTTTGTTATACAACTATCGTTGATATCAACGAAATCTTTGATTTGGTTGATATTTTCTGATAACATTTGTTTTTCAAGAATTTTCATATATTATAACCTACGCATTATACTGTTAACTGTTGCTTCGCAACGTTTAAATACGCCTTTACCGTATGTTTTATTTAATAATGTTAAGAATTGTTTTAACGCATCTTTAACATATTCTTCGAAACGACCTTCAACTTTAGCTAAGATCTTACGAGAAAGTAAGAAGTCTAAAGCATCTTCTTTTGTACCACCACAGGCAACAAATACTGGAACTAAATTTTCAATTTGGTTTAAGATACGGTTACCGAATGTGATATCAAATGATTC
>CAJGCS010000140.1 GCA_904501965.1 uncultured Bacilli bacterium
AAAAAGCATGTGAAATATATGAAACAGTAAAAAGGGGCACTGAAGATGAGTAAATGTATTGGATGTGGAGTTAAACTTCAAACTATTGATCCGAATAGTGCAGGATATGTAAAAGAGATTGTTTTGATCGAAAATGGTGATGATGTTTACTGCAAAAGATGTCATGATGTAATTCATCATAACAAAAAATATGATGTTGAAAATGATATTGAGGGCTATTATTCTAAAATTAAAAATATCAAAAATACCAACTCATTAGTGTTACTACTTGTTGATATCTTTGATATAAATAATGGATTTATTCCAAAACTTTCTGAATATATTGGGAAAAATGAAGTTTTAGTTCTTGTTAATAAAACTGATATTATTCCAAGATCTATGAAACTTAAAAACATTGAAGAATATATAAGAGGCGTTGCAAAGAAACAAAATCTAAATTTTGTTGGTGTAATGATGATAAGTGCAAAAAATCCAAAAGACTGCGAAAAAGTAGTTGAAAAAATAAGAAAACTTAAATATCGTTATAAAAACAAAAGAAGAACAGGATTTGATGATTGTTATGTAATGGGATGCGCTAGTGTTGGCAAATCAACATTTATAAATAGCGTTATCGGAAAATACTTAGGTGGTAAAAACTTTATTACAACTAGTGAACAATATCATACAACAGTTGATATTATCAAAATTCCTCTTGATCAAACTAGCTATATAATTGATACTCCAGGTATTGTTAATGATAAATCATTTGGCAATTATTTAAGTTACGAATCTATGAAAGATTTAAAGGTTAATACGTATATTAAACCAAGAACGTTTCAATTGAAAAATGATCAAACAATATTTATTGGAGGTCTTTGTAAACTTGAATTTTTAGAAGGTGATAATATAAGTGCAAGTTTTTATGTAGGAAATGACTTATATATTCATCGTACAAAAACAATTAAAGCAGATGAACTTTGGAACTTACAAAAACATAAACTATTAGTTCCTCCATATACAGAAGAAGAAAGTAATAAACTAAGTGATTTAACACAGTATGAAATATTAGTAGAATCTAAAGAAAAATCAAAAGATTTACTTATTCCAAATGTTGGATTCGTTCATTTATCTGGAGATAATTTAAAAGTTAAACTATATATTGATAAAAAAATAAGAGTAAACATTGAGGATAGTTTCTTATAATGAGTGGAATTAATATAAGTTATATTGATAAGCTTTTAAAACAAGATATGACAAAAGATGGCATTTTAAATAAACGTTATTATCACTGCGTCGGAGTTGCGAAGGCCACTTGTGAAATTATTAAAAGACATAATCTAAATGTGGATTTAAATAAAGCATATGTTGCAGGACTTTTACATGATGCAACAAAACTACTTGATAATGATAAACAATTAAAGATGCTTTATGAATTAGGTTATACTGATAAAGATGAAATAATGCTTTCGCCTAATGTATGGCATGGGGAAACTGCTTATTTATATGTACAAGAAAGATATGGCATTAATGATAATGAAGTATTAAATGCGATAAGATACCATGTTATGGGGAAAGAAAATATGTCTTTTCTTGAAATGGCTGTATTTGTTGCAGATTATACAGAAGAAACAAGAAATGGCGATGTTTTTGAAAAAGCAAGACAAATAGAAAAAGAAAACTTGATTGATGCGGTAGTATACATCTTAGAATCGCAAATAGAATTTGTAAATTCTAAAAAACAAACGTTGATTTCCCAAACATTAAAAACATATGAATGGTATAAAAATATTAAAAAGGAGAACATGTATGAATGAATTTGTAAATGCAGTTGTCAAAATGTTGGAAAAAGCTGTAGTTCATGATATAATAGTGTATGATATGAAAAATATTACACCATTTTATGATTATGCGATAATTTGTTCGGCAAATTCAGCTCGACAAGCAAGCGCCGCTATTAATTATATTAGAAAAGATATTACAGAAGTTGCTCTTGATGTTAGAGGATATCATTCAAATAGTGATACTAAATGGCATTTAGTAGATCTTGGAATGATTGTTGTTCATGTGTTTGTTGGTGATGAACGTGAAGTATATAATTTGGATGGAATGTACTCTGTTCAAAATATAATTGCATAAATCAAAATTATAAAACTATAGGTAAATTCATATAATTTAAAAAAGGAGGAATTATGTGATTTTATCTGATTTATCTGTAAAAGATGTAGTAAATAATGAAGATGGTATAAAATTAGGACGAATCGTTGATGTAGACATTGATGTAGCATCAGGAAGAATACTTAGTGTTACAATTGATCGAGGTTTTAGACTTTCAAGTTTATTTTCCTCGAAAAATCAAACTGTTATTCCTTGGTCGCGAATCGTCAAAATAGGCAATGACGTTATCATTGTCGACTTAACTAGGCTATAATAAAATAATAAATAATAAGGAGAAAAAAGTATGAAATACGTACCAAGTTTAGAACCTGCATTTATTCCAATGATTTCAAAGGTTCAAGAATTCAAAGAAAAAGGAACTGTTCCTTTTGCGATTTGTGTAGAAAGAAATAGAGGCTACAGATATCGCTATGATTTAAAATTAATTGAAAATAACGAAGAAGAAAACGCTGAATTTGTTGAAAGAATTATCAAAACAATTCTTTGGGTTGTTGGTGGCTTCAAAATTTATTTAGGTGGCGATGACGCATTAGTTAAAAAAATGCAAGAAGTATTTAGTTTAGAAGGTAAACGTGCATTTGATGCTGATTTCATGGCTCGTATTTATGGTGAAAAATTAGAAGTAATTGCATGCACATACGAAACTGTACCTGCAAGTGTTGAATCTTCAATTCCTAGTGGCGGTCATTTAGACGGATGCCGTATTGGTTTTGATGCTGGAGGCAGTGATAGAAAAGTTAGTGCCGTTGTTAATGGTGAAGCAATTTATTCAGAAGAAGTTGTTTGGTTCCCTAAAACTAATGAAGATCCAGAATATCATTATCAAGGTATTTTAGATAGTTTCAAACGTGCTGCATCAAAAATGCCAAGAGTTGATGCTATTGGTGTAAGTAGTGCTGGTGTATATGTTGATAATGAAGTACGTGCTGCATCTTTAT
>CAJGCS010000141.1 GCA_904501965.1 uncultured Bacilli bacterium
TATTAACATGAATAAAAAAATTATCCTTGCATCTGCATCACCGAGAAGAACAGAAATACTAACACTTGCAAAAATCAATCATGAAGTAATTGTAAAGGATCATAAAGAAGTAATTGATCAAACAAAAACACCAATTCAAATCGTAAAATCACTTGCCTATCAAAAAGCAAAAGCTGTATTTGATGATCATCAAGATGATATCGTAATTGGTGCTGACACTATTGTTGTATGTGATAAAATACTTGGTAAGCCAAAAGATAGACTTGATGCATATGAAATGCTTAAAATGCTTTCTAATAAGACACATCAAGTAATAACAGGCGTAGCAATTCTTTCTAAAGAAAGAATATCTAATTTTGCTGAAGTTACAAACGTTACATTTAAAGAAATGAGCGACTTAGATATATATGAATATATTGATTCTGAAAATGTGTATGATAAAGCTGGTGCTTATGCAATCCAAGGAATGGCAGGTAAATTTATATCTAAAATTGAAGGCGACTATTATAATGTAGTAGGACTTCCAATGTGCAGAGTGTCAGAAGAACTAAGAAAAATAAAAGAAAATGCACCACACAAAAATGAAATTGTAATTATTGGTGGCTCAAATATTGACTATGTAGGCGATATTCCAAAAAACATTAATGTTCATGAATCAAATATCGGAACAGTTGAAACATTCTTTGGGGGAGTATCAAGAAATATTGCTGAAAACCTTGCAAGAAACGGAGCTAATGTTTCTTTTGTAACTTGTATTGCTGATGATGCACTTGGAAAAGCAATGAAAGCAGAACTAGAATCAATTGGCATTGATTTATATATTCCTGAAAATATTAAAAAGACAGGTTCTTTTTTATCAATTAATAAAGATAATGATTTGTTTGTTGGCATTTGTGATGTAAACTATCAACAAACATTAACTGAAGAATATCTTGGAAGCTTAAACTTAATTGATGAAAATACAAAGTATTTAATTATTGATACAAATTTACCAGAAGAATTAATAACATATATTTGTAATAAATATAGCGATAAATATATTATTGCGGATGGAATTAGTTCAAAAAAAGTTGTTAGATTAACACCTGTTTTAGATAAGCTATCACTACTTAAAGTAAATGTATATGAAGGCGAAACTTTAACTAAAGAATCAAAGCCTGAGCTTATTATTAAGTCTTTAATTAATAAAGGCTTAAAAACATGCATTGTAACATCTGGTTCAAATCCGACTGTTTACAATGTTGGCAAAGAAATAAAAATGGAACCTACACTAAAAATTAAAAAGGAAGAAATTGTAAATACTACTGGTGCTGGTGATTCGATGCTATCTGGAACAGTTTTAGGACTTACTCTAGGACATGATATGACAAATGCTGTTAAAATTGGGCATATTTTTGCAAATGCAAATTTAAAAGTAAATACACCAACTTTAAAAGAAAGAACATTAAAATAAAAGAATATTTAATGCACTTATTTTGTAGATTATAAAAAAAAGGTTTATAATATTGTTAAAGAGGCTAAGGAGGAAAAGAATATGCAATGTGAAAAATGTGGAAAAGAAGTAAATGATGGTCAAAGATACTGTGCTGAATGTGATAAATATGAAAATTCATCTAAAGTACAAGGGATTTTAGCAATAGTATTATCTGGTGCTTCAATTGTTGGTGTTCTACCACTAATTGGTGCTGTTGTTGGTATCGTTTTTGGCGTTTTATCAAGAAACACAAAAGGAGAAAAATTAGGTCAAGCTGGAATAATTGTTGGTATAATTGGCATTGCTGTTGCAGCTGTTGAACTTATTGCTAGTTCAATTGCTTGTATTGGTGTTGTTATTATGTATATTATGCTGATTATGGGTTTTATGGGAATGGGCGTTGCCGGAGGAATGTACGCATAAAATATTAAAGAATGAGAGGACAGATATATGAAATGTAAATTTTGTTCTAAAGAAACTGCTAATGAATATCAAGTTTGTGAAGAATGTGAAAAGACATTAACAGTTGCTATTAACAAAAATAGAAAGAAAATGGTTAAAACTAAAATAGCAAATCAAAATAGGGGCATTACATCTTTAGTTTGTGCAATTATAGCTATGTCACAACCTTTTGGTTTAATTGTTTCATATATTTGTGGTATAGTATCTATTGTTTTTGCTGCAGCTTCTAAAAATACTGCTGGTGCTTTATTTGGAAAAGTTGGTAAAACAATTGGTATAGTTAGTTTAGTGTCAACTGTTTTAACACTATTTATACGCCTTGCAATGTTTGCACTATACGCTGTTGTACTTGCACTCGTAATAGTTTGCCTTGTTGCATTAAATGAGTTTGGCATATTTTAATATTAAATATATACTAAAAATGATTACAGTTTTCTGTAATCATTTTATTTTTAAAGCATTATCTACGTTTTTTTAAAAAATTAGGTGTATAATAAATGTATCACTATAAGGAGGAAAAAAATATGTATTGCAAAAATTGTGGTAAAGAAATTCCTGAAGGAAGAGTTTATTGTGATGAATGTGCTCCACAAGAAGTTCATGTTGAAGAACAACCTGTAAAACACGTTGATCCATCAACTGGTAAAGGCCTTGCAGCATTAATCTGTGGTATTGCTTCATTCTTCATATTTGGTTTAGTACTTGCTATCGTTGCTATGGTATTAGGTGGACAAGCTGCTAATACTGCTGGCGAAAAAATGGGTAAAGTTGGTAAAACTTTAGGTATCGTTAGTTTAATCCTTTGGATCGTTAGTGTAGTATTCTTAGTAATTTTCTATATATTCTATTTTGCTTTTTTTGTAGGAATGTATTCTTATTACTAAAATTTAAAAAAATCTGTTTCTAAAAAAGAAAATGAGTTTGGCATATTTTAATGTTAAATATATACTAAAAATGATTACAGCTTTCTGTAATCATTTTATTTTTAAAGCATTATCGACGTCTTTTAAAAAAAATAGGTGTATAATAAATGTATCACTATAAGGAGGAAAAAAATATGTATTGCAAAAATTGTGGTAAAGAAATTCCTGAAGGAAGAGTTTATTGTGATGAATGTGCTCCACAAGAAGTTCATGTTGAAGAACAACCTGTAA
>CAJGCS010000142.1 GCA_904501965.1 uncultured Bacilli bacterium
AATATAACTTGTGAAGTTGCTCCACATCATTTAGTCTTAAATGAAACACAAATTGTTAATGCAAACTTTAAGATGAATCCACCGCTAAGAAGTGAAGAAAATCGCCTTGCAACGGTTGAAGCATTACTTGATGGAACAGCACAAATGATTGCATCAGATCATGCACCTCATAGTGTTTTAGAAAAATCACTTGAATATGATAAATGTCCGAATGGAATTATTGGACTTGAAACAATGATTCCGATTATTTATACAGAGTTTGTTAAGAAAGGCTTAATCGATTTAAATCGTTTCTTAGACTTACTTGTATATAATCCAATTAAAATATTTAACCTTCCAAAAAGAGATTTAAAAGAAGGAAGTATTGCAGATATCGCAATTTTAGATATAGAAAATAAATATACCTATAAAAAAGAAAATATTGTTTCCACGGGTAAAAATTCACCATTTATTGGAAATAGTTATTATGGATTTAACAAAGTTACTTTAGTAAATGGCAAAATAGTTTACAAAAAATAAGGGAGATGAAACTATGAATAATCGTAAATTAGTACTAGAAAACGGATTAGTGTTTGAAGGAGAGAGTTTTGGTAGCTTAGCAGAAGTTGTATATGAACTATCTTTTAATACAGCTGTTGTTGGATATCAAGAGATAATTTCTGATCCTGCAAACTATAATAAAATTGTTTGTATGACTTATCCTCTAATAGGAAATTATGGCTTAACAGACGAAGACTATGAATCTAAATATTTTGGTGTCAAAGGTCTTATTGTTAAAGAATATAATGCAATTCCATCTAACTTTAGATATACAAGAACACTAGGTGACGTGATGGAAGAACATAATATTAGTGGTATTAGTGGAATTGATACTAGATACTTAATGAAGATTATTCAAACAGAAGGTGTTCAAAAAGCACTTATTTGTGATATTGATAAACCAATTAATGAATGTATGGAAGTTATCAATAATTACAAAGAAGAAGAAAAATTAGTAGAATATGTTTCTAGCAAAAAGATTTGGTATTCTAGAACATATAATCCTAAATATAATGTTGGTGTAATTGACCTTGGAACAAAAACATCATTTGTTAAAGAGTTAAATAAAATCGGTTGTAATGTAATTGTCTTCCCTTATAACGTTACAAAAGAAGAAATTTTAAAGTATAAACCAAATGGTATTTTTGTATCAAGTGGGCCAGGTAACCCATGTGCACTAACTTGCGTAAAGAAATTAGTAGAATCTTTTAAAGGTTTTTTACCTATAATGGGGATTGGACTTGGAGCTCAGATTATCGCATCTACATATGGAGTAAATACTAATAAAGCAAAATGTGGTTATCACGGATGTAATTATCCTGTTAAAAATATTAGTACAGGTAAAGTTGAAATTACTTCACAAAATATTTACTATACTTTAGATAAAGAATCAATTAATAATTCAAACTTACTTGTTACACATGAAAATATAATTGATAACGAAGTTGTTGGCTTCTTTGATGAAGAAAATAGTGTTATTGGTATCCAATACGAACCCGTAACTTTAATTGATGAAGATAGTGAAAATATATATCTTTCATTCTTCAATTTGTTAAAGAAAACAGGAGGTAAACAAAATGCCTAAAAGAAAAGATCTTAAAAAAATAATGGTAATTGGTTCTGGACCAATCGTAATTGGTCAAGGTGCAGAATTTGACTACGCAGGTACACAAGCCTGTCTTGCTTTAAAAGAAGAAGGCTATCAAGTAATTTTAGTAAATTCAAATCCGGCAACTATTATGACAGATACTAAGATTGCCGATAAAGTATATATGGAACCACTTGATTTAGAGCATGTTGCAAAAATCATTAGATACGAAAGACCTGATGGACTTCTTTGTTCAATTGGTGGACAAACTGGGTTAAATCTTGGTATGCAACTTGTTAGAAAAGGTGTCTTAGAAGAGTGCCGAGTTGAACTTCTTGGTACAAATGCTGAAGCTATTGAAAAAGCAGAAGATAGAGAAATGTTCAAAGATTTATGTATTGAACTAGGTGAGCCTATTATTGAATCAGAAATTGCAACTACAATCGAAGAAGTAGTTTCTGCATGTGAAAAAATTGGTTTTCCTGTTATTTTAAGACCTGCATTTACACTTGGAGGTACAGGTGGTGGTTTTGCCAATAATATGGATGAATTACTTCCACTTGCAAAAAATGCTTTAAAACTTTCTCCTGTATCACAAGTACTAGTAGAAAAATCAATCAAAGGCTTTAAAGAAATTGAGTTTGAAGTAATGCGTGATAAGAACAATACATCAATTGTTATTTGTTCTATGGAAAACGTTGACCCTGTTGGAATTCATACTGGTGACTCAGTTGTTGTAGCACCAGCTCAAACACTTACAAACAAAGAATTTTCAATGCTTAGAAAATCAGCATTAAAGATTATTAGAGGTTTAAAAATTGAAGGTGGATGTAACGTTCAATTTGCCCTTGACCCATATTCATTTAAGTACTATGTAATTGAAGTTAACCCTCGTGTTTCAAGATCATCAGCGCTTGCATCAAAAGCATCTGGCTTTCCAATTGCAAGAGTTTCTGCAAAAATTGCATGTGGATTAACACTTGATGAAATTCAAATTGCAGCTACACCTGCATCTTTTGAACCAACAATTGACTATGTAGTTACAAAGTTTCCAAGATTTCCGTTTGATAAATTTACAACAGTAAATAGAAGCTTATCAACACAAATGAAAGCAACTGGTGAGGTAATGAGTATCGGTAGAACATTTGAAGAATCACTTCTAAAATCAGTTCGCTCATTAGAAAATAAATTAGTACACCTAGAAATCAAAGGATTAAAGACATTTACAATTGATGAACTTAAAAACTATATTGTTAACTATACAGACGAAGGAATTTTTGCAATCGCTGAGGCATTTAGAAAAGGTGCTGAAGTAGATGAGTTATATGAAATTTCTAGAATAGATAAATTCTTCTTAGAAAAAATTAAACATATTGTAATGTTTGAAGAAGTTATTAAATCAAACATTGATAATATTTG
>CAJGCS010000143.1 GCA_904501965.1 uncultured Bacilli bacterium
AGTAACTATGTAATAACAGGTAAAATGGTAAATAGTTTTTCAAAACCATTAGCATATCTTTCTTCTCATGCCAATAAAATTCGAAAAGGCGAGTTAACATCACCAGTTGGAAATGCTGACGTTAAAGAGTTCGTTGAAGTATACGATACATTTGAATTAATGAGAAAAGAATTAAAAAATAATATTGATAAAAACATTAAATACGAGCAAAGTAAAAAGGAAATGCTTGCAGGTATTTCTCATGATCTGAAAACGCCTCTTACAGTAATTCAAGGTTATTCAAAAGGGTTACTTGATGGCGTTGCAAAAAACGAAGAGCAAACAAAGAAATATTTAGAAGCGATAATGAGAAAAAGTATTGAAATGGAAGGTTTACTTAACCAATTAACTATATTTTCAAAACTTGAAACCGAATCTTTTGTTTTAAAACAAGAAAATAAAAACTTAAATGATTATTTAAAAACATTCATGAGACATCAAAAGACAACGTATTTAAACAAAAAAATATCTTTTAAATACATAAATAGTTGTAAAGATATCAATGTATTTATTGATGTGTTTCAAATTAATCGAGTTTTAGAAAATATATTCTTAAATAGCATAAAATATAATGATAATAATAATGTCATTATCAAAATTAATGTTTATTTAAGCAACCACTCAACAGTTTCAATTGATATTTCTGATAATGGTATTGGTGTATCAGAAAAAGATCTTGAACATATTTTTGAAAGTTTCTTTAGAGTTGACGAATCAAGAAGTACAAAAGTTGAGGGAAATGGACTTGGTCTTGCAATATGTAAGAGCATTATAGAAAAACATGGTGGCTCTATAAGTGCAATTTCTGTTGAAGGATTAACCATTAAAATTTCATTACCAATAGGAGAATAGTATGATAATTGAAAAGAAAAAAGTATTAATTATTGAAGATGATGTTGATATAGCTAATTTAGAAAAAGATTATCTTGAAATTAATAATTATGATGTTGATATTTGTGATGATGGTAAGAATGCACTTGATATTATTAAAAACAATATTATTGACTGTGTAATACTTGATTTAATGTTGCCCAATGTTTCTGGATTCGATATTTGTAAAGAAATAAGAAAAATATCTCAAATTCCAGTTATTATCGTCAGTGCTAAAACAGAACCATCTGATATTATTTTAGGGCTTGGGTTAGGTAGTGATGACTATGTTAAGAAACCATTTGATCCTCAAGAATTAGTTGCAAGAGTAAATTCACATATCACTAGATATGATTCAATAAAAAGTATTGAAAAACATGAGGATGTAATTAGTTTTGATAATATTAAAATATATAAGAAAAATTATAAAGTAGAAGTAAATGGCGAAGAAGTTCGTCTTGCAAATAAAGAATTTGAACTTTTACTATTCCTTGCCTCAAATCCTAATATTGTATTTTCAAAAGAAACATTATTTGAAAAAATATGGGGTTATAACTTTGTTGCTGATACCGCAACAATTACAGTACACATAAATCGTATAAGGGAGAAAATTGAAGAAAATCCTAATAAACCTAAACTAATCGAAACTGTTTGGGGAGCAGGATATAGATTCAATATGCAATAGTATGAAAAAAATTATTAAAAGATTAACGACATTTATCGTTGTTGTAATGGGACTTTTGTTTCTTGTAAGCTGTTCGAAAGAAACAACTATAACCCTTCATGTGTTTGGCGACGAATGTTTTGAAATTAATGCAAACACATCTGAAAGAATTGATCTTCCAGAAATAACGGACAGAAAAGGATTTAAATTTATTGGTTGGTATGATAATTCACTTTGTCAAGGTGAACCTATTACATCAGTTAAAGTAAGCGAAAATTTAGAAATATATGCAAAATGGCAAAAAATTTCTGAATATTCAATCGTATATTGTAGTCTTGCAACTGGAAATGAAGAAGTAACAAAACCTTATAAATATATTTATGGATATGATTTTCAGTTTCTTGCAGAACAACCATTTACTTATCGTTCTCGTAAAATTGTAGGGTACTCATTTACACCAAATGGCCAAGCTCGTGTAACAGATGTTATTACTGATGAACAAGTATACAACTATTCTGATATGAATGGTGTAGTTAAACTATATGCGGTATGGGGTGGACCTTACGAAATTGAATACCGCATGGATGGTGATATTTATCTAACAAAGAGCGCAATGCGAAGTGCTTATTTTACTGACTTCTATGCATTTATCGTTTCTACTGAAGAAGGAAAAGCTCATCTTGAAAAAAATGAAATTTATTCTGCAGCTGATTTTGTAAATCTTGCATCAGACTGGAGAGGTGCAGGTAAAAACGAACTTACTGGTATTGGTAATGTTGCAGGTCAATTCTATTTAGATATTCAAGTAGGAGGAAAGCTTGAAGATCAGCCAACAACACACTTTATTGGATATTGTTATCAAAACAATAAATGGGTTGATTTAATTGAATTCTTAATGGTATTCTTTGCATATTGGCGCACTGATGAAGGCTATACTGGTGGACCAAGTGATCCAAATAATACAGGTAATGATTTCTTTGCAAGTGCTTGGGCAAGCTTAGTAGATACAGCTAAAATGTTCTATTTTACATCAGCAACACTTACCGACAAATATCCTTGGTTTACAAAGGAACGTTCAGAAAGAGTTCACTATGCCCTTGATCATGTTCCTGGATGTGCACATTTTGATACACTTCCAAGACTTGTTGATAATAAAGATGTTACAATTCCGGATATTAAAATAGAAGGGAAAACATTTATTGGTTGGTTTGATAATAAAGAAGGAACTGGAGAAAGAATTACAGTTTTACGAAAAGACGAAGTAACTGAAGAAGTTATTTTATATGCTATTTGGAGATAATATGAGTTATTTTACAATTACAAAAATAAATGATTCTATTTATCAATTTAACGATAAAATGAGTGTTTTATCAACACTAGTAATAGGAACAAAAAAAGCCCTTTTATTTGATACAACTTATGGAATCGGTAACCTTAAAGAAGAAGTTGAAAAAAT
>CAJGCS010000144.1 GCA_904501965.1 uncultured Bacilli bacterium
AAGTTGCAGATATGATTGCAACAGTACAAGGATCAGATGTATTAAAAGGTGCATTACCATTTATCTTACATGAACTTGTAGTTATTGCTGCAAACGCAAATTCAATTCCAGAAGCATTAGCATTCCAAGGAATTAAATTATATGATCTTGCAATTGGTGAAGCTATTGAAGCTCCAACTGCATCAAATGCAAACGCAGTTTATACAGCAAACGCTGGATTATTAGTAACACTAATTCAATCAATCTAAGTTAATAACATATAAAGGATACTCACTTTTTGAGTATCCTTTTTTCATATATAAGTATTCATTATATTTGACAATAACACATGTTTTTGATATAATATATGAGTAAAATAAACTTACTATGGTTACAAAAACTATGGCGGAAGGAGTAAAGCATGAAACAAGGTATTCATCCTAAATATCAAAAAACTAAAGTTGTTTGTGTATCATGTGGTGCTGAATTTGAAACAGGTTCTACAGCAAAAGAAATTCGTGTAGATACATGTTCTAAATGCCACCCATTCTATACTGGCGAACAAAAATTTGTTCAAACTACAGGTAGAATTGATCGTTTCAACAAACGTTTAAATATGGCTAAAAAAGAAAGCAAATAATTAATGATTAAAAAAAGATTCTTTATTTAAAGAATCTTTTTTTTGTTGTCTTTACTTTGATAAAAGCGCTTAAAAATAGTATAATAAAAATAAATATTAAATAAGGAGGGATTCATGTGCTAGTTACGTTTAATGATGTATCATTTAAATATACTGATAAAGTTCTTTTAAACAAAGTTAACTTTACTATTAACGAAACTGATAAAATTGGTTTACTTGGCGTAAATGGCACAGGGAAGTCAACTTTATTAAAGCTTTTAGTAGGATCACTTGATGCGACTAGTGGAATTATTTATAAAAAGAATGGACTAAAAATTTCTTATCTTGCTCAGGATACTCCTTTTATAAGTAATAACACAATACTAGAAGAAATAAAAAGAATAACAAAAACAAAAGAAGAAGATGCATATAATATGAAAAGCATCTTAAATAAACTTGGACTTAATGATCATGAAAGAATCATTAAAACACTTAGTGGTGGTGAGAAAAAGCGTTTAGCTCTTGCTTGTACACTTATTGCACCAGCTGATTTAATCGTGCTTGACGAACCAACTAACCATTTAGATATATGGATGATAAATTGGTTAGAAAAATATTTAATTAAATTTAACAAAGCAGTGTTGCTTGTAACTCATGATAGATACTTTTTAGAACGAATTACAAAAAAGATAATGGAACTTGAATTTGGTAATATACATATCTATGATGGAAACTATCAAACATTCTTAAATCAAAAAGTAATTAGACTAGAAGAATTAAAAGCAAGCAAAAGAAAACTTACAAGCATCTTAAAAAAAGAAGAAAAATGGATTAATATGAATCCTCAAGCTCGTTCAACAAAATCTAAAGAACGAATTGAACGTTTTGATAAGCTAACACAAGACTTAAAAAGTGTTTCTAATATAATAAAAGAAAACGAAACTACAATTTCTCTTGAATCAAATAAAACAAGAATTGGTAAAAAAACAATTATCATAAAAGACTTAAAGAAAAGCTTTGGTGATAAAATATTATTTGAAAACTTCAATTATACACTAAAGCGCTTTGATCGCCTTGGAATTGTTGGGAGTAATGGTGTTGGTAAAAGTTCGCTATTTAAATCGATTTTGGGCCTAATACAGCCTGATTTTGGAACGATTGAGATTGGTGAAACTATAAATGTAGGGTACTTTTCTCAAGAGGAAGAAGACATGGATGAAAACATGCGAATCATCGATTATGTTAAAGAAAAAGGCGAATATATCGAAACTGTTGATGGTGTTATTAGTGCAAGTGAATTTTTAGAAAATTACTTGTTCACTCCAACCCAACAGTATATGAATATTAAAACACTTTCTGGAGGAGAAAAAAGAAGATTAAAACTAGTAAGACTTCTTTTATCAAATCCTAATGTCTTATTCTTAGATGAACCAACAAATGACTTAGATATATATACTTTAGAAATTCTTGAAGATTATTTAGAAAACTTTAAAGGTAGTATTGTTACAGTATCACATGATAGATACTTCCTTGATAAAATATGTGACCACTTCTTATTCTTTGAAGATGGTGTTATTAAAGAACAAAATGGTTTTGTAAGTGATTATGTACAAATTACTAACACCCAAAAACAAAAACCAATCAAAAAAGAAGAAGAACCAAAAATAAAATTTACCGCATCTATGAGAAAAGAATTTGAACATATCTTAGATGATATTACTATATTAGAAGAAAAAGTAAAAGAACTTGAAAAAAGCAAAATTCTTTGTGGAAGCGATTATCAAAAACTTCTTGATATTGAAAAAGAACAAGACAGTATAAATAAAGAAATAGATGAAAAAATAAATCGTTGGGAATACTTAAATGAACTAAACGATTTAATTATGAAGGAGAGATTAAAATGATTATTTCAAAATCTTTAGAAAATAAACTAAGAAAATTTGCAAAATTAGCAGTAAAAACAGGTGTAAACATTCAACCTGGCCAAATGCTTATTGTTAATGCATCAGTAGATGCAAAAGAATTTGCGAGCATGGTTGCAGAAGAGGCGTATTTAGCTGGTGCTGGATATGTAGACGTACAATTCTCAGAATCAAACATCTCAAAGTTACACTATAAATACGCAAGTGATAAATATTTACTAGATGTTCCTGAATGGAGTATTCAAAAATTACATTACTGGATGGATGAAAAAGCAGCCAGACTTTCAATTTCATCTCCAAACCCAGAAGCCTTCAAGGGAGTTGATCCTGCGCGTATGGCTATGGCTGCTAAAGCAGCTGCACCAAAAACAAGTTTCTTTAGAAAATTCTCTATGGCATCAGGATC
>CAJGCS010000145.1 GCA_904501965.1 uncultured Bacilli bacterium
AACATTACCAGGTGTTGCTTGCTTAACAGAGGCTAAATAATATGAGAAAACCTATTATTGCTGGAAACTGGAAAATGTTCAAAACTCGCGATGAAGCAGTAGGCTTCATGTTGCAAGTTAATGGTAAAGTTCCTGCCCAAGATAAAGTAGAAACTGTTATCTGTGCTCCATTTACTTTACTTCGTTGTTTAGTTAAACGCCAAGGTGAAAACTTAAGAATCGGTGCACAAAATATGCACTTCGAAGAACAAGGTGCATTCACAGGTGAAATCGCTCCTAATATGCTTACAACATTAGGTGTTGAATATGTAATTATTGGTCATAGTGAAAGACGTGCAATGTTTAATGAAACTGATGAAACAGTAAATAAAAAATTACACGCTGCATTCAAACATGGTTTAACTCCAATTCTTTGTGTTGGTGAATACTTAGAAGAAAGAGAAACTGGTAAAACAGAAGCTGTTATTGAAGGCCAAATTACAAAAGATTTAGAAGGTTTAACAGAAGAACAAGTAAAAGCTTTAGTTATTGCTTATGAACCTATTTGGGCAATTGGTACAGGTAGAACTGCAACTAGTGAAGTTGCAAATGAAACTTGTGGTTATATTAGAAAACTTGTTAAAAAGTTATATAACGAAGAAACTGCAGAAGAAATCCGTATTCAATATGGTGGTAGTGTAAAAACTTCTAATATTGATGAATTAATGGCTCAATCAGATATCGATGGTGCTTTAATCGGCGGTGCTAGCTTAGTTGCAGAAGACTTTATTTATCTTGCAAATGCTGCAGTAGAAAAATAATAAAAATAGCGATTATGTATAAACATAATCGCCTTTTTTTATTTATTAAATCTAGATAAAAATGCTTTTGTTCTTTCATTTTCCGGGTTATTAAATATCATATTTGAAGTTCCGCTTTCAACAATAATACCATCATCCATAAAAATTACTCTATCACTAATTTCTTTTGCAAAAGCCATTTCGTGTGTAACAATAATTAATGTAATTCCTTTAAGAGTAAGTTTTTTTATAACATCTAAAACTTCTCCTACCATTTCAGGATCAAGTGCACTTGTAGGTTCATCAAATAAAATGATATCCGGATTCATTGCAAGTGTTCTTGCAATTGCGACACGTTGTTTTTGACCTCCTGATAAAGTGTTTATGTGTGCATTTGCGAACTCTTTCATACCAACTAGCTCAAGAAGATTTAAAGCATTATCCTTTGCAACATCTTTATTAACCTTTAATACTTTCATTGGTGCTAAAGTACAGTTTTTAATGACATTAACATTATTAAATAAATTAAACTGTTGAAAAACCATTCCAATTTTCGTTCTGATTGAATCAAGCTGTTTAGTATTTTTAGTAATATCAACATCGTTATAAATTATTGAACCTGAGGATGGAACATTTAACATATTTATACATCTTAGAAGAGTTGACTTACCACTTCCAGATGGTCCAATTATTGAAATAATTTCTCCTTTTTTGATATCTAAATCGATACCTTTTAATATTTCTTTATCATCAAAAGATTTGTGTAAATTATTAATTTTTAAAATTGTTTGCATACATTCACCTAATTACTACTTGTTATTTCTTTTACAGGAGCACCAATTTTCTTTTCGGTAATGGTAAGAATTTTAGAACATCCATATGTTAAAACTAAATAAATAGCACCAGCAAATAAATACCACAACAAAATCTTGAAATCTTTTGTTGCTTGGTTTTCAATTGTATAAAATACATCTTGTAAACCAATTATTTGTAAAACAGAAGTATCTTTAATATTAATAATAAATTCATTTCCGATTGATGCAAATGAATTTTTTAATGCTTGAGGGAAAATAACATAAAGCATTGCTTTTTGTTGACTCATGCCAAGAGCACGAGAGGCTTCCATTTGTCCTTTATCAATAGATTGTATACCGTTTCTTATAACTTCTGTTAAATATGCACCTGTATTAATAGATACTGTAATTAATGATGCAAGAGGAGTAGCTAGTTCATACATTTTAAAAACATATAAAAATAAATTATATAATAGTAGAGCTTGTAAAATCATTGGTGTTCCTCTAAAAAGATTTACATATGATTTTACTAAAAAGTTTGAAGTTTTCTTTAAAAATTTAACAAATGTATTATCATAAGGATTAATTGATTGAACTCTAATAATACCACATATAAGTCCAATTACAAGACCAACAAGTGTTCCTATAATAGAAATATATAAAGTATTCCATATTCCATATAATATACCAAGTCCAAATCCTTGTAATTCATAAAAATTAAGTAACATCATAATTATTCACTTTGAAGAGCAATTGCTCTTTCCATATATTCAGTGCGCATTTGTGGAGTAATTTTAGCAAGTGCAGAATTGATTTGAGCTAATAATTCTGTATCTACCTTTCTTACACCGATTGCTACATCTAAATCTTCATCAGCTACATCAAATTCACTTTCTAAATTGATATATGTAAAACTTGAATCAGCTTTACAAATACCAATTGCTACAGGCTCTTCTAAAATAGTTAAATCAATTGCATCAGCACGAAGTGGAACTAAAATATCATTAACTGTATCAAGCGGTGATAAATATTTTACACTTGAGTTTTTTTGAGATAATTGTTTTGCAAGAGTATCATAAATAGTCCCTTTTTGACCAATTACTTTAGCACCAGTTAAGTCAGCAAATGTTTTTGCATCGATATACTTACTTGTCTTTTTAACAAGAATAACATGTTCAGATCTATAATAAGCATCACTAAAATTTATAGATTGTTTTCTTTCTTCTGTAGGACTCATACCGGCAATAATTAAATCAATCGCCCCGTTATTTAGTGCCATAATTAATCCATCAAATTCATATTGATAAATTTCTAATTCGTAGCCTAAATCACTTGCAATTGCTCTTGCAATCA
>CAJGCS010000146.1 GCA_904501965.1 uncultured Bacilli bacterium
CAAAATAATTTTAACAAAAGCAATTGACAATGTTAAAATATCAGATAAAGAACTTGACATAAAATGTCAAAAAGCACTGTATGAGATATGTATTCGCTCAGTTTTAAATGACAGCAGAATAAATAACATTATAGGAGTAGATAATATTATCGGAATGGATAATGACTTACCTTGGAATTATCCTGAAGATTTAAAATATTTTAAAAAAGTTACAAAAGGTAAGACTGTAATAATGGGTTTAAATACTTTTGTTTCAATTACTGATAGATTAGGACATCCTTTACCAAATAGAAAAAATATTGTTGCTACATTAAATAAGAATTTTTCTTATGAAGGTGTAGAGGTTGTTAATGATTTTATTTCTTTTTTGAAAGATAATTTAGATACTGAAGAAGAAATATTTGTAATTGGTGGAAAACAAATATATTCATTATGTTTAGATTATGTTCAAAAAATGTATATTACTCATGTAAATAAATATCATGAAGGAAATGTATATTTTCCAAGTATTGATTATGCAAAGTTTAATAAAGTTTCTTCTGATGTAGTGGGAGATTTAGAATTTGCTGTGTATGAAAGGAAATTAGACTAATGATTTTATATACATTAATTGCTTTATCTCTTTTAACGGGTACAGCATTTACTATTTTTCTTGATTTAATTGATAAATGGTATGATGCTTGGATCTTATTAGTTTCTTATTTAGGATTTTTTGTTGTTTATGTAATAATCTTTCTTATTTTTATAGCTATTTATGTAAGTTTTATTAATATGAAGAAAGAACCTAAACCAACAAAGTTTTGTGGGAACTTGATTAAAAGAGTATGTGAATTATTAATTCAAATATTTAAAATTAAAATTCACGTTAGAGGAATGGAACTTTTACCAGAAGATAAAAAGTTTTTATTTGTTTCTAACCATATTTCTATGTTTGATCCTATAGTTTGTATATGGTTATTTAGACATAAAAATATTAGTTTTATTCTTAAAGATTCAATTATGAAAATTCCTGCAGTAAATAGAGCGCTTCATAAAGATTTACATTTAGCTTTAGATAGATCTAATAACAGACAGGGTTTAGAAGTAATATTAAAGTCTATTAAATTAATTAAGGAAGATAAAAAATGTGTTTTTGTATATCCTGAAGGAACAAGATCGAAGGATGGAGAGTTAAAAGAATTACATAGTGGAACATTTAAAGTCGCTGAAAAAGCAAAATGTCCAATTGTGGTTTTAACTATCATTAATACAAACAAAATTAGTAAGAGAAGCTTATTTAAATCAACAAATGTTTATGTTGATGTAGCAAAAGTTATCAATTACGAAGAATATAAGGACCTACAAACTAATGAAATTGGTGATAAGGTTTATGAAGTAATGAAAGATAGCTTAAATGAATTGAGTGAGTTAAAATATTAGAATCTATAGAATACTATAGATTCTTTTTTTATATAAAAAATGCTAATCATTATAGATTAGCATTTTCTAATGGATCAATATTTATTTTATCAATTTTAACTTCATTATTTTCATAAATAAAATAATTAATTGCACAGTTACATAGTGGATCCATAAAAGTTCTATTTTTATCTAGTTTTGTAAGTAAAGCTTTTATAGTGTGCGAATGACAAACGATTAAGAATGATTCTTTTTCTTCGTTTTCTTTTAAAACTTTTAGTAAACCATTATAAACTCTATTTTGAATTTCATAGCTTTTTTCTAAACCTTCATAAGAATCATCTAAAACTCTAACAAAGTTTTCTTTGTTTACATCTAATCCTTCTGATTCTCCAAAGTCTCTTTCAATAAAAGCAGCATCTTTAATGATTTCTATATCTAGTTCTAATCCATTTTTTATAATATTAGCTGTATCTACAGCTCTTGATAATGGGCTAGAATAAATAATATCAAAATGTGCTTTTGAGTTTTTTAAGTATAAAGCAGCTTGCTCAGCTTGAAATCTACCAAAGTCGTTTAACGGAAAGTCTTTTCTTCCTTGAATTTTCTTTAATTTATTTTGGTCAGTTTGACCATGTCTAATTAAACAAATTGTTTTTTTCATAATATTACCTCAATTTCAGTTAATAATTATATCATAATTTTTAAAAATGTGGTATAATAATATTAGAATATTTTAATATTAATGAAAAGAGGTAATTGAAATGAGAATGGTAGATTTAATTACAACGAAAAAACAAGGTTTTGTTTTAAGTAATGAAGAAATCAAATACATGATTGAAGAATATGTAAATGGTAATATTCCTGATTATCAAATGAGTGCAATGCTTATGGCTATTTGTTTTCAAGGATTAAACGAAGAAGAACAATACGCATTAACAATTGCAATGCTTGAAAGTGGAGAACAAATTGATCTAAGTAAAATTAATGGTATTTGTGTTGATAAACACTCTACTGGAGGTGTTGGAGATAAAACTTCATTAGTTGTAGCTCCAATTGCTGCTGCGTGTGGTTTAAAAATAGCTAAAATGAGTGGAAGAGGTTTAGGACACACTGGTGGTACATTAGATAAACTTGAATCAATTCCTGGTTTTAATATAAATGTTGATACTCAAGATTTTTATAAGCAAGTTGATGAAATTTCATTAGCAATTATTGGTCAAACATTAAATATTACGCCTGCTGATAAGAAATTATACTCTTTAAGAGATGTAACTGGAACGGTTGATAATGTGGGTTTAATTGCATCTTCAATCATGTCTAAGAAATTAGCAAGTGGAGCTCAATCAATCGTATTAGATGTAAAAGTTGGAGATGGAGCATTCATGAAAACTATTGAAGATGCTACTAATTTAGCTCATGCATTAGTTAAAATTGGTGAAAAATGCGGAAGAAACGTTAGTGCAATGTTAACAGATATGGATTCACCTTTAGGAAATATGGTAGGTAATAGC
>CAJGCS010000147.1 GCA_904501965.1 uncultured Bacilli bacterium
AACAAGCTAGTATAAATAAAGAAATAGACGAAAAAATTAATCGTTGGGAATATTTAAATGAACTAAATGATTTAATTATGAAGGAGAGATTAAAATGATTATAACAAAATCTTTAGAAAATAAATTAAGAAAATTTGCAAAGCTAGCAGTTAAGACAGGTGTAAATATTCAACCTGGACAAATGCTTATAGTTAATGCATCAGTTGATGCAAAAGAATTTGCGACTATGGTTGCAGAAGAGGCGTATTTAGCTGGTGCTGGATATGTAGACGTACAATTCTCAGAATCAAACATTTCAAAATTACACTATAAATATGCAAGTGATAAATATTTACTAGATGTTCCTGAATGGAGTATTCAAAAACTACATTACTGGATGGATGAAAAAGCAGCTAGACTTTCAATTTCATCTCCAAACCCAGAAGCCTTTAAAGGAGTTGATCCTGCGCGTATGGCAAAAGCCTCTAAAGCAGCTGCACCAAAAACAAGTTTCTTTAGAAAATTCTCTATGGCATCAGGATCTCAGTGGTCAATAGTTGCTTGGCCAAATCCTGTTTGGGCTAAAAAAGTATTCCCAGAAAAGGAAGAAAATGAAGCTATGGAAGCATTAATGGATGCGATTTTATATGCATCACGCGTAACTAGTGATAATGATCCAGTTTTAGAATGGAAAGAACACACAACTAGACTTGATGAACATTCTAAATTACTTAATAACTATCACTTTAAAACATTAAAGTTTAAAAATAGTGCAGGTACAAATCTATCAATTGACCTTGTTGAAAATCATATTTGGGCTGGTGGAGCTGAAGTTTCATTAAATGGATTTGTATTTGCGCCAAACATTCCTACAGAAGAAGTATTTACAATGCCTCATGCAAATGGTGTTAATGGTAGAGTTGTTGCAACACTTCCACTTAACTATAATGGTAAGTTAATTGAAGAATTCTACCTTGATTTTAAAGACGGCGAAGTAGTTGCATACGGAGCTAAAAAAGAAGAAGAAACACTAAAACAATTATTAGAAATGGATGAAGGCGCAAAACGTCTTGGTGAAGTAGCACTTATTTCACATGACTCACCAATTTCAAATTTAAATATTTTATTCTATAATACATTATTTGATGAAAATGCATCATGCCATTTAGCGCTTGGTAATGCTTATACAATGAATATTAAAGATGGTAATGAATTACCGGAAGAAGAACTAATCAAACAAGGTTATAACAAATCAATGGTACATGTTGACTTCATGTTTGGTAGTGCCGATATGGAAATTGATGGTATTACATATGATGGTAATATTATACCAGTATTTAGAAAGGGGAACTTTGTATTCTAATGAGACACGTAGAAGGACTAATAAAATTTATTGATCACTCATATACTCCATATCATGTAACTGAAAATTTAAAACAAATGTTACTTGAAAATGGATTTGAATATATATCAAGTGATGTAGAAAATATTAAACTTGGTAAAAAATATTTTACAATCTATAACGACTCTGCAATTGTTGCATTTACTACTCCAACATCTAAAACAAATGTTGAAGCGCATATTGTTGCATCACACAATGACTCTCCAACATTTAAACTAAAACCAAACTATATATTAGTAGATAATAACTATGTACGTTTTAATACAGAACCATATGGTGGTGCAATCTATGCAACATTCACAGATAGAATATTAGGCGTTGCCGGTCGTGTTATCGTAAATGAAGAAGGCACTTTAAAAACAAAATTAGTTAATCTTCCTGATGATGTAATTATACCTAATGTTGCAATTCACATGAACAGAGAAATTAACTCAAATCTTTATTTAAATCCTCAAGTAGATATGTTACCTGTATTTAGTTTAAAGAAAGATAACAAACTATTCCAAAAAGAAATCATTAGTCATGATTTATATTTATATAATAAGGATAAAGGACATATCTGGGGACAAGATAAAGAATTTGTTTCTTCTCCAAAGCTTGATGACTTAGAATGTGCTTATGCATCAATTGTCGCAATTATGCACCAAGATGCAAATGAATTTTTAAATATGTCTGTTGTGTTTAATCATGAAGAAGTTGGTAGTAGATCAACAAATGGAGCCGCATCAAACTATCTTGAATCACTTATTAGAAATATTACAAAAAAGCTAGAACTTGAAGACTTTGAAAAAATCATTAGAAATTCTTTAATCGTATCAGCTGATAATGCTCATGCAATTCATCCAAATCATCCAGAATTATCAGATAAAACAAACTATCCTGTATTAAATAAAGGCGTTGTAATTAAACATCAAGCAGGACTTAGTTATACAACAGATGCCTTAAGTGAAGCCGCATTTAAATATGTGCTTGAAAAAGCAGGCGTTCCTGTACAAAGCTATACAAATAGATCAGATAAACGTGGTGGAGGTACACTTGGTTCTATTTTACTTGCGACACTTCCAATTTCATCAGTTGATATTGGTCTTGCTCAACTTGCAATGCACTCTGCATTCGAGACAGCTGGTTCAAAAGATATTGACTATTTAGTAAAAGCACTTGATACTTTATTTAATGAAAGATTAAATATTAGTAATATACTAATAAATAAATAAGCCTCTAAAAGAGGCTTTTTTTGACAAAGTATGAATTTTTATATATAATAAGGAAAAAGGAAGTGGAATTATAAATGAAATACTTTAAATATATCTTTTTATTAATACCAATTGTTTGCTTATTTATGTTATCATCATGTGAACAAAAACCGAAAGAAATAAAACATTATACTGTTAAGTATTATATTGAACCGGGTATAGTTTCTAATGAAATAATTGTAGAAGAAGGCTCATATCTTGAAAAACCAGATGATCCTGTAAAAGAAGGATATGAATTTGTTGGTTGGTATAACTA
>CAJGCS010000148.1 GCA_904501965.1 uncultured Bacilli bacterium
ATTGTACCAATGTTTACATGGGGTTTTGTACGTATAAATTTTTCCTTTGCCATTTTAATTTAATTCCTTTCGATTTTAAAAAATATTACACATATATTTTATAATAATTAGTTTATTTTTGCAAGTAAAACGTATAATTATTACGCATTACGTTTCTTTAAAATTTCTTCTGTTACACTTCTTGGGCATTCTTCGTAATGGTCAAATTGCATTACGTAGTTACCACGGCCTTGTGTATTAGAACGTAGAGCAGTTGCATAACCAAACATTTCAGCTAGTGGTACGAAGGCTCTAACAACTTGGTCACGACCTCTAATTTCTGTACCTTCAATACGTCCACGACGGCTATTAATATCACCAATAACTGCACCAACATATTCGTCAGCTACGATAACTTCAACTAACATTAAAGGTTCAAGTAATACTGGTTTACATGCTTTAGCTGTTTCTTTGAACGCTAAACCACCAGCAACTTCGAACGCAACTGCACTTGAGTCAACTTCATGGTATGAACCAAATACAAGTCTTGCTTTAAGGTCAATTGTTTGGAAACCAGCAAGGTTACCATTTTTCATAGCATTTTCAATACCTTTTTGAATAGCTGGGATGTATTCTTTTGGAACAACACCACCAACGATTTCGTTAGAGAATTCGAAACCTTTAGTAGGGTTAGGTTCAAATGTAACTACGCAGTGACCATATTGACCATGACCACCTGATTGACGAACAAATTTACCTTCAACTTTAGCAGCTTGGCTAATTGTTTCACGGTAAGATACTTGTGGTCTACCAACATTACATTCAACTCTAAATTCTCTCTTCATACGGTCAACAATGATTTCAAGGTGTAATTCACCCATACCAGCAATAATTGTTTGACCTGTTTCTTCATCAGTGTAAGTTCTGAAAGTTGGATCTTCTTCAGCTAATTTTTGAAGAGCAACACTCATCTTAGCTTCGTCATTCTTAGTTTTTGGTTCAATTGCAACGTTAATAACTGGTTCTGGGAATACCATTGATTCTAAGATAACTGGACGTTTAACGTCTGTTAATGAATCACCTGTTGTTGTATCTTTTAAACCTACTGCTGCAGCGATATCACCTGCATATACTTCAGTAATTTCTGTACGGTTATTAGCATGCATTTGAAGAATACGACCAATTCTTTCTTTCTTACCTTTAGTTGCGTTTAGTACATATGAACCAGATTGAAGGGTACCAGAATAAACGCGGAAGAAAGTTAATTTACCAACATATGGGTCAGTCATAACTTTGAATGCTAAAGCTGTAAATGGAGTACCATCTTCAGATTCGATAATAATTTCTTCACCATCTTCTCCGATTGCTTTAATAGCTTGCACTTCAACTGGAGATGGTAAGTAATCGATAACTGCGTCTAATACTTTCTTAACACCTTTATTTTTGAAAGCTGTACCACAAAGAATTGGGAAGAATTGAACTGATAAAGTTGCTGTTCTAATAGCACGTTTTAACATTTCAACTGTAATTTCTTCACCTTCTAAGTAAGCCATCATTAATTCTTCATCAAAATCTGCAACAGCATTAATTAATGAATCACGATATAATTCAGCATCATCTTTTAATTCTTCTGGAATTGGAATAACTTTTCCTTCTTCATCTTTATGATTATCTTCATATAAGAATGCTTCCATTGTAACTAAGTCAATGATACCTTTGAAATTTGATTCGGCACCAATTGGTAATTGGATTGGGTGAGCATTAGCTCCTAATCTTTTTTCTAATGACTCACTACTGAACTTAAAGTCAGCGCCCATTTTATCCATTTTGTTTACGAATACTAGTCTAGGAACTAAGTAATCAGTTGCTTGTCTCCAAACTGTTTCAGTTTGTGGTTCAACCCCTGCTTGAGCGTCTAGAACTGTAACCGCTCCGTCTAGAACCCTTAATGATCTACTAACTTCAACTGTAAAGTCTACGTGTCCTGGAGTATCAATAATGTTAATTTTGTGTCCGCGCCAGAATGCAGTAGTGGCAGCTGATGTAATTGTAATTCCTCGTTCTTGTTCTTGTTCCATCCAGTCCATAGTAGCTGCACCGTCATGAGTTTCCCCAATTTTGTGAATCTTACCTGTGTGGTATAGAACTCTTTCCGTAAATGTTGTTTTACCAGCATCGATGTGAGCCATGATACCGATATTACGTGTATTAAGGAGTGGTATTTCTCTAGGCATATTTTTCTTCCCCTTTTATTACCATTGATAATGTGCAAATGCTTTATTAGCTTCTGCCATACGATGTGTATCTTCACGTTTCTTAACAGCAGCACCTAATCCGTTTGCAGCATCCATAATTTCTTTTGCTAAACGTTCTTCCATTGTCTTTTCATGACGAAGACGTGCGTAATTTGTTAACCATCTAAGCCCTAGTGTATAACGTCTTGCTTCTCTAACTTCTACAGGAACTTGATAGTTTGCTCCACCAACACGGCGAGAACGTACTTCTAATTGTGGCATAATATTTTCTAATGCTTGTTTGTAAACATCTAATGGATCACGACCAGTAACTTTACCAACTCTTTCGAAAGCACCATAAATAATTTGTTGTGCCACACCTTTTTTACCATCCAACATAACACTGTTGATTAGTCTTGTAACCATAACTGAACCATAAATTGGATCTGGTAATACGTTTCTTTTAGTGACATGTCCTTTACGAGGCATGCTTGTTCCTCCTTTCAAACATCATTTCGATGTGTTTTTTATTTTTTTTAGATTAATTGTTTGTTAGTTTGCTAATTATTTTTTAGCAGCTTTTTGACGTTTTGCACCATATTTAGAGCGAGCTTGTTTACGGTTTTCAACGCCTGTAGTATCCATAGTACCTCTGATAATATGGTAA
>CAJGCS010000149.1 GCA_904501965.1 uncultured Bacilli bacterium
AAAGAATTACAATTATTCAGTTTGTTAGTGCAAGTGCTTTAGATGATGCACGTGATGGCGTTATAGAAGCATTAGAAGAAAAAGGATTTGTGAATGGTGAAAATGTTGAGATTATTGTACAAAATCCTCAAGGTGATTTCAATACACTTGGTGTTATGGCTCAAAATGCGGTTAAGAATAGTGATTTAATTATTGCAATCGCAACTCCAGTTGCTCAAGCAGTTAAAGCTGAATGTGAAAAACAAATGTCTGATGTTCCAGTTTTATTTACTGCTGTTACTGATCCTGTTCAAAGTGGTATCGTTGCATCAAATGAAGTTCCAGGAGCAAATATTTCAGGTACAAACGATATGAATCCTGTTAAAGAACAAATTGAACTAATAAAAAAATTAAATCCAGAAGCTAAAAAAGTAGGTATCATTTATACTTCGTCTGAAGCAAATTCACTTATTCAAGTAAATATTGCAAAAGAAGCTGCAGAAAAAGAAGGATTAGAAGTTGCAACACAAACTGTTACAAATGTTAATGATATTAAAACAATGATTGAAGCACTTGTATCAAAAGGTGTAGATGCAATCTATCTTCCAACTGATAATAATATTACATCTGCAATTACAACAGTAACTACTGTTACAAATGAAGCTGGTATTCCTACTGTTTGTGGCGAAGAAGGTATGCTTGCAGGTAATGGTACAATTACTCTTGGTATCAATTACAAAAACTTAGGTATTATCACAGGTGAAATGGCAGCTGAAGTATTAAATGGAGCTGATATATCTAATATGAGCGTTAAAGGTTTAACAAACTTTACACTTGTAATAAACAAAAAAGCTGCAAATGAAGCTTCAATTAATATTCCTGAAGCTTTATTAGAAGAAGCAGATAGAATAATTGAATAATATATAATTTAAAATTAGAAAGGAAAACATTATGGGGATTTTATCAATTTTATCAAGTGGTATTGCTAATGGCTTAATCTGGGCAATCTTAGGCATTGGTGTATACATAACTTACCGTATCTTAGACATCGCTGATCTTGGCATTGAAGGAACGTTCCCCCTAGGTGCAAGTGTAGCAGCCATCTTAATATCTGTTGGTGTAAATCCCTTTATTGCAACAATAATTGCAATAATTGTTGGAGGTATATTTGGTGCTCTTACAGGTGTTCTTCATACGAAGTTTAAAATACCTGCAATTCTATCAGGTATTATAACAATGACAGCTTTGTTTACAATTAATATGTTAGTACTTGGTGGATTCAAAACACCTACAAACAATTTACAAATTTCAATATCTAATACTGTATATGCACCGATAAGAAATATATTATTTAACAATAAAGAATTTATAGTTGAAATAATCCTTTGTATATTGTTAGTTGCATTAATTACAATATTTAGTTTTATTTTGGTTAAGTTTATAATTAATGTTATTAAAAATAGCTTTAAGAAAAATATTGTAAAAAACATTATTGTAGTATCTATAGAAAGTATTATTGGTGTATTAATTGGTGTAGGTTTTGTAATGCTAATAATTAAGTTATTTAACATCAATGATTTAATATTTATTAAAAAAATTCTAATTAATGAAATCGGTATTGCGACTTTGTCTAAAGGATTAGTAGCATTTATTATACTTATGGCTGTCTTTGGAGCATGTTATTGGTTCTTCGGCACTGAAATTGGCATGAGCTTAAGAGCAACAGGAAATAATGCTCGTATGGCAAAAGCACAAGGCATTAATACAAATGCTATGATAATTTTAGGCCTTGTAATTAGTAATGCTTTAGTTGCATTATGTGGAGCGGTTTTTGCTCAAGACTTTGGTTCTGCAAACGTTAATCAAGGTGATGGTACGATTGTAGTTGGGCTTGCGGTAATCGTAATAGGTGAAGCTATTTTTGGTCGCCAAGATTTTAAGAAATCACTTATTTCAATCATTGTCGGTGCTGCTATTTATTACATCTTAGAAGATGTTGCAGTAAAATTAGAAGTTGAACATTACTTAAAACTAGTACGAGCAGTATTAGTTGCAGTTGTTTTAATTATTCCATTTGTTAAGAAAAAACTTTCTTTCAAAAAGAAAAAAGGTGGTGCAGTTAATGCTTAAAATAGAAAATCTTACTAAAATATTTAACCTAGATCAACCTGTTGAAAATCATAAAGTTGCCCTTGATAATGTCTCATTGCATGTTGAAAAAGGTGAATTTGTTACTATTATTGGTGGTAATGGAAGTGGTAAATCTACACTTATGAACATGATTTGTGGTGTGCACACTCCAGAAGAAGGAAAGATTATAATTGATGGAAAAGATGTAACAAAACTTGGTGAGCATAAGCGTGCTAAATATATCGGTCGCGTTTTCCAAGATCCTAATATGGGTACTGCAGGTAATATGAACATCCAAGAAAACATGGAACTTGCAATGAGAAGATCAAAAAATAAGACATTAAAATGGGGTTTTAAAAAGAAAAACAAAGAGTTCTTTAAAGAAAAACTTGCGTCACTTAACTTAGGGTTAGAGAATAGACTTGAACAAAAAATCGGTCTTTTATCAGGTGGTCAACGTCAAGCAATTACACTTTTAATGGCATCACTTGTCGAACCTAAAGTGTTATTGTTAGATGAACATACTGCAGCACTCGACCCAAAAACTGCAAAAACCGTATTAGAACTTACGGAAAAAATCGTTAATCAAAATAACATTACAACTATTATGATTACCCATAATATGCGTGATGCAATCAAGTATGGGAATCGTCTTATTATGCTAAGTAATGGTAAAATCATCCTTGATGTAAAAGGATGCGAAAAAGAAAATTTAACAGTCGAAGCTCTTGTTAAGATGTTTGAAGAAAAAGAAAATGTCTTAAC
>CAJGCS010000150.1 GCA_904501965.1 uncultured Bacilli bacterium
ATTACACAAGAAGATTTCGATTTAGTAAACATGAGTATACATGATAACGGTAAATATGACTATTATATGAAAAAAGACTACGAAGCCCTTGGCGTTGAAAAGATGCTTGATATATATTTTAATAATGCAATAGATGGTGTAAAAACATATAAAAACTATGATGTTTTATCACATATCGACTATGGTTTTAAAACCGCATATCTTTTAGATAATACTCTTAAGATTGAAGATTATAAATGTTACTTAGAAGAAATCTTTAAAGAAATTATAAAAGATGACAAAGTACTAGAAATTAACTTCAAAGTTCAAAAAACAATTGATGATATAAAACACTTAAAATCGCTTCTTAATATATATAAAGAGTGTGGAGGAGAAAAACTATCACTTTCTTCTGATGCTCACTTTTTAGCTCAACAAGAGGATTACTACAACTTGCAAGAAGACTTTATTAAAGTAATTAAAGAAGCTGGTTTTAATGAACTATATTATTTTATCAAAAGAAAACAACATAAATTTATGATATAAGGAGGCAATATGACAGAAAAAGAATTTAGAAAATTAGTTACTGATTTAGAAATGCCACGTGCCTTTAAAGATAATGTTACAAATAATGTAGAACTTATTAAAGAAGAACTTTCAAAAAGCTTAATTAAGGCTACATTAATTGATGTATGTAAGATTGGTTCTTTAGCAAGATCAACAATGTTAAGCGATGAAGTAAATGTAGATTTAATGGTTACACTTGAATATGAATCAAACAAAACATTTAGTTTGTTTAATCAATTAGTAATAAATAATATTACTAATACTGTTGCACATTTATTTGATTCTATTAAAAAACCTAGTGATATTGAATATAACCAACAACTAAACTATGTTAGTTTTAATATTGATAATATTATTTACAACATATATGTTAGATATCTTAATAACAATGATGAAGACATTAAATTTACTGATTCAAAAGACATTGAAAAGCATGTATTATTTACAGAACTTGCAAATAGAGATTACACATATTTTAGAAATACAGCTGTAATAATTAAATATTTTAGAAATGAACAAAAGATAAACATTTCAGGTCATATTCTAGAAGTATTATTATATTATAGCTTAAATGAATACTTTAAAGATAATCATTATGAAAATTATCTAAATGCATTTATTAGAGGTATTGATGACTTTTTAAAACAAAAGCCAATTAAAGTTTCGAACGATATTTTAAAAAAGATGGAAGTAGATTTAGAAATTGCACCTATATTTAAAGGATATACAATAGTAGATCCTTCTAATCCATCAATAAACTTAGTATCTGGCATTACTGAGATAAAATTAAATGAATATAGAAAACTTAAGAAAGCAATCAGTAAGGTAATTGATGCAAGTGCTCAAGACTTATCAAAAGAACAAGTTGTATTACATATTGATCCAAAACTAGAAAACAATCAATACATTTGGTCATATGAAATCGAAAACTCAAGATACCATACTGATGGTGGTAGTTTTGCTAAAACAGAAGAAAACTATATTACAGCTTGTTTGAAAGCATTATCAAAAGGTTTAAAAACAATTGTTGATAATAATTTAAATAAACGTCAAATAAAACTTGTTTGTAAATATAACGATTTATTATCTAGAAGCGATTTATTAAGTAGTGAAAATCAATCACGAAGAAAAACAATAATCGCATATATGGAAGTAAATAACATAACCATTGCAAAATAATTTTAAATATATCAAAAATATGATATAATATACGCGCAGTAAAAAATAATCAAATTGATAGGAGAGTGAAAACTATGGGAAGAGCGCATGAAGTTCGTGCTGCATCAATGGCCAAGACAGCAGCTGCAAAATCAAAACTTAACAATAAATGGAGCCGTATTATATATATGGCAGCTAAGTCTGGTGTTCCTGATCCTGATTTGAACCAAACATTAAAAAAAGAAATTGAAAAAGCTAAAAAAGAACAAGCATCAGCTGACGTTATTAAAAGAGCAATTGAAAAAGCAAAAGGTGCTAACCAAGAATCTTATACAGAACTTGTATTAGAAGGCTTTGGACCAGGTAATTCAATGGTTGTTGTTGAATGCTTAACAGATAACCATAACCGTACTCAAACAGCTGTTAAAGTTGCTTTAATGAAAACAGGTGGTAAAATTGCAGGTAGTGGTGCTGTAACATATATGTTTGATCATTTAGCTGTTTTCAGTTATGAAAATGGTCAATCAGAAGAAGAAGTATTAGAAACATTATTAATGGCTGATTGTGATGTAACTGATATCGAAAATGAAGATGGTATTATTACTATTTATGCACCAAACAACGAATATGCAAAAATCAGAGATGCTTTACAAGAAGCAATGCCTGATATCGACTTAACAGTTGATACAATTGCATGGATGCCTAAAAACTATGTTAAACTTGAATCTGAAAAAGAAATTGAACAATTCAATCGTATGTTAGAAATGTTAGAAGACGACGATGATGTTCAAGAAGTTTACCATAACGTAGAAGGATTAAATTAATTAAAACAAAGAAAGGCAATTTGCCTTTCTTTTTGTTAATTTATTTTTTAAATTTAAATCATTTTACTTGCACTTATATAAAAAATTTGATATAATATTTATGCAATTGAAACGCAGGTATAGTATAACGGCTATTATACCGCCTTGCCATGGCGAAGATGCCGGTTCGATTCCGGTTACCTGCTCCATTAAAGTAAATCGATAAGTCTTCTAGCAAGGCTTATTTTTTTTACATTTTATAGGGTATTTTAGTCCAAAATGGCTAGAATATCTTAATTTTTTATGCAACACGACACTTTTTATTCAGTATACCTGGGG
>CAJGCS010000151.1 GCA_904501965.1 uncultured Bacilli bacterium
CACTTTTACTAGAATATAATAAAAATATCCGCCATATTAGAGGCGGACAAAAGACTAAAGAAAAGTATGAAAGTTTAAAGTCTAGTTATCTATTACATCAATAAATTCATTGCGAAGAAAAGATATCAAAGCCTTACCTTGTGTAAGGTTTTTAATTTTTTCTAAATAAGGATTCATATCTTGTTCATAAAAGGCAATTTCAAGTGTTACATCAGAACCAAAGTTAGAGTTATGAATCATTTGGCTATTCCAAAAGTCTATATTTTTACTATAGTCTGAATAAGCAATCTTAACTTCATATAAGAATAATAGTTTGCTTATGTAAAACGGTGCGTCTTTAAGTGCTGTTGAAACACTAGATGAATAAGCTCTAATAAGTCCACCAGCTCCTAATTTAATACCGCCAAAATAACGTGTTGTTATTGCTAAGACGTTAGTTAAATCATTTTTCTTTAAAACATCTAACATAGGATATCCTGCAGTTTTACTAGGTTCTCCATCATCGCTACACTTTTGAATATTACCATTATCAATAATATAAGCATAACAGTTATGAGTTGCGTCATAATATTTTTTTCTTGCCGCTGCTAATAATAGGTTAACTTCATCTAAAGTTTCTACAGGGTATATTGTTGTTATAAATTTTGATTTGTCTATTACGATTGTATTTTCAATTATTTCTTTGATTTTTCGCACTGTAATCACCATAAGTATTATATCACAGTTCTATTGAAAATATATATTCGATTTGTTATAATATAACAAATAAAAGTAGGTGAGATCATGACATATCTAGAAGCAGGTATAGAAGTTTTAAAACTAATTGAAGATAGTGGCTATGAAGCTTTTTTTGTTGGTGGATTTGTGCGTGATTATGTATTAGGTATTGATTCAAATGATATTGATATCGCAACTAATGCCTTACCTAATCAGATAGCTAATATTTTTAAAGTGGTAAATACTTGTATTAATTATAATTGTTTCACAATTACTTATGAAGGTTATTCATTTGAGACAACAACATATCGTATTGAAGGTGCCTATACAAACAACAGACATCCATCATATATTGTTGGTAATGTTTTAAGTGATGATTTAAGAAGAAGAGACTTTACAATTAATGCGATGGCTATGGATAAAAATATGAATGTTGTTGATCTTTTTGATGGTCTTAATGATTTAAAAAAAGGAATTATTAGAACAGTTTATGAACCACAAAGAAGATTTACTGAAGATGCTTTAAGAATGTTAAGAGCGGCCTATTTTGCTTCTAAATTAGGATTTGAAATAGAACCTGAAACATTAATGGGAATGAAGACGTGTAGTTATTTAGTTCAAAATTTATCTAAAGATCGAATTTGTTGGGAATTAGAGAAATTAATTAACTCTACCTATCCTAAAATAGGGATTAATTATTTAATTGATACAAATATTGCGCCTTATTTATCTAATTTTAAAAAGGGAATTTATTTATTTAATGAAAAGAATCTAGATAAAATATCTTGGATAGAGTTTTTAGCAATTTGTTATTTTGATGATCCTACTGAATTATCTAATATTCATTTAAAATCAAACATTTCTAGTTTAGTCAATGCGGCTATAAATGTAGCTAAAGATAATAAGAAAAATGATTTTTCACGTTTGGTTTTATTCGAGTATGGACTAAATACAGTATTGATAGGAAATAACATAAATGTATTACTATTTGGTAGTAAAAACAAGGAAAGTTCAATTATTCAAGAGTATCATAGACTACCAATTCATAGTATGAGTGAATTAGCTATTACAGGAATTGATATAATTGATAATGTTACTATTAAAGAAAATAGGATGATTAGTCAGATTTTAAAAGAAGTAAAACTTTTAGTTTTAAATGATAAATTAGACAACAATAAAGAAAGTATTTTAAAATATATTAAAAAGCATTTTTAAACTTTAAAAAGTGCGATTATAGTGTATAATAATAAGCGGGTGTTTTTTTATGAAAAGTGATTTTTATTCTTATTTAGATGGATTTAATCGTATAACGATTATTTATCCTAAAGAAAAATTAGTTAACAAAAATAATAAAAGTTTTTACACAATAGTAGAACATGATAAGGTCGATCTTACAATAAAAGAAGTTCACGATTTAGGTAAAGAAGTTAAATATGTTTGTAGTTTACCTGAATCACTTCATTTAAATATTGAATATACGGTTTTGGATGAAAGAGGAAATCGCTCAGAACTTCGTACGGGTAGCATTGTAAGAACTGATTTATTTGAGATGTTATATTATTACAATCGTGATGATTTAGGAGCTAGATACACTCCTGAGGCAACAACTTTTAAAGTATGGAGTCCCACTGCGAAAGAGGTTGAAGTAGAAGTTATTTCACCTTGTGGAGTGGTAAAATATTACGATTTAGATGCAAAACCTCGTGGTGTTTGGGCACTTACATTACCAGGCGATTTAGATTGTTATAAGTATCGTTTTCATGTTCGTATTAATACTACTTTTGATACTGTAATTGATCCTTACGCAATCGCAAGTGATGCAAATGGTAATTACAATTATATTATTGACCGTAAAAAATTATATAAATTCAAATATGAAAAACCTGAATTTTCTGGTAGAGCTGTTGATGCGGTAATTTATGAATTGCATATTCGTGACTTTACAATTGACCCAGCTATTAATAACCCATTAAAAGGTAAATTTTTAGGTTTACTTGAAAACTGTAAAACACCTGATGGTCATCCTACAGGATTACAATATTTAAAAGAATTAGGTGTAACTCATATTCAATTACAACC
>CAJGCS010000152.1 GCA_904501965.1 uncultured Bacilli bacterium
AAATGCTTATTATTAATGTTGTTTTCATATAATACTCTATTATTATCAATATCCATTAAGATTGTAGAAGTTGCCGTATCATTAATAGTGGATGCATTAATTTTTGTATTGTTAAAAGTAAAAAATATTGTAATTATTAACGTTAATATAAAAATAGTTATAATACACAAAAATTTTCTTATAATAATCACCTAATAAATAATATTCATTTTTAATTTTTTTATTAAAAAATTATTAGGAAAAATAAGCAAAATAGTGTATAATATACATAGATAATTTATAGTTAGAGGTATTGTATGGAACAAGAAAGATTACAAAAGTATATGGCAAGAAGTGGAGTTGCTTCAAGACGTCATTCTGAGGAATTAATAAAAGAAGGTAAAGTAAAAGTTAATGGTGTTGTTATAACTGAAATGGGTTATAAGGTTTCAAAAAATGATGTTGTGGAAGTTAATGGTATGGAAATAACTATTGAAGAGAAAAAATATTATGTTATGAACAAACCAAGATATTTAATATGTTCTGCTAATGACGAAAAGGATCGTGAAACTGTAATTTCTGTATTGCCAAAAGAATTAGCTCAATATCGTTTATTCCCTGTTGGTAGATTAGATTATGATACAAAGGGTGTATTATTACTAACTAATGATGGTGATTTCATGAATACATTAGTTGGACCAAAATCTTTGACAGAAAAAGAATACTTAGTAAGAGTTGAAGGTATTGTTACTAAAGAAGAAATTAAGAAACTTTCAGAAGGTGTTATAATTGATGGTGGTTATAAAACTAGAAAATGTAGAACATATATTGAATCAATTGATAATAAAAATAAATCTAGTTTAATTGGCATTGTTTTACAAGAAGGTAAAAAACATCAAGTTAAAAATATGGTTGAAGCTATAGGGCATAAAGCAAAAAGATTAACAAGAATCAGATTTGGTTGTATTTCTATTGAAGGCATTAAAGAGGGAGAAATTAGAGAATTATCAATTCATGAAATCAAAACATTGTTAGTTGATGCTGTAACTGAAAAAGATTATTCATATAAAAAAGTAAGAAGAATATGATTTTATAAAATAAAGGAGGTTTACAAATTTAATAAATCTCCTTTTAATTTTTTATCAATTATCTTGTTAAGGAACTAAATATTGATAAAAAAAGTTTGAATATTTGACATAAATATGGTATACTATATATGGTAGGTTTTTTGAGGTGTTTATATGAATTGGCAAATTGCAATCGATGGACCAGCTGCTGCTGGTAAAAGTACTATAGCTAAAATAATAGCTAAAAATCTAGGTTTTGAATATTTAGATACTGGTGCTATGTATCGTGCTGCAACTGTCAAAGCATTAAGACTTGGTATTGATATTTACGATGAAAGTCAATACGATTATATTTTATCTACAGCAATTGATTTTATAGATGGTGAAATATATTTAGATGGTGAAAATGTAAACGAAGAAATTCGTACATTAGAAGTATCTAATAATGTTTCTGTTGTTTGTAAATGGAAGATTGTTAGAGATAGAATGGTTGAGCTTCAACAAAAAATAGCTGAAAGTAAAAATATAATTATGGATGGAAGAGATATTGGTACTGTTGTTTTACCAAATGCAAATCTTAAAATATTTATGATTGCTTCAGCTGAAGAAAGAGCTAAACGTCGTATGAAAGAACGTGAATTAAAAGGAAACAATACTCAAACATTAGAAGAAACAATTCAAGAAATTTGCGAGCGTGATAGAAAAGATTCAACAAGGGAAATTAATCCTTTAAGAAAAGCAGATGATGCTATTGAAATTGATTCATCACTATTAAGTATAGATGAAGTAGTCAATATGATTACTCAATTAGTTAGAGAAAGAGGTTGGAACATGGAAGACGTTAAACAAGTTAACGAAGTTGCAGAAGTAGCTGCAGAAGAAGAAACAAAAGTTGCTGAAGAAGTAACTGTGGCAGAAAGCCAAGAAGAAGCTGTTGAGCTTAAAGAATTACAATTAGTTGAAGGAGAAGTTATTGAACAAGTAGCTTCTAAAGAAGAATCAACTGATAAAGACGGAAACGTACGTAAAGCTAAAGAAGCAAAAATCTTATTTAAATTAGCTAATGGTCAAGAAGGATACTTATTACAAAAAGATGCATTAGGTGTTAATGATGAAGAAGATTTATTCTTTAATTTTGAAGTTGGTACAACAAAACAATTAATTGTTAAAAAAGTATATCCTGATGGTGGTAAAGTTTTATTATCAACAGTATTACTTGAAAAACGCGAAAATTTAAAACAATATCAAAGCGTTATTGATAATCATGGCACATTTACTGCTAAAGTTATTAAAAGTATTAATGTAGGATTAATCTTAGATCATGAAGGTTATTCTTGCTTATTACCAACAACTCAAATTGATCCTAAAGAAGATTTAGAAACAATCGTAGGAAAAGAAATTTGTGTTTCTCCAATTAGAGTAGATTATAACAGAATTCGTTTAATCGTATCTCAAAAAGTTGCTAATGCAATCAAAGAAAGAGAAGAAAAAGAACAATTCTTATCAACTATCCAAGTTGGAAATGTTTATGAAGGAACTGTTAAAAATATCGAAGCTTACGGAGCATTTGTTGAACTTGAAAATAACGTTGAAGGTTTATTACATATATCTGAAATTGAACATAACAGAATCGTTAAAGTTGAAAAAGTATTAAATACTGGCGATAAAGTTAAAGTTCAAGTAATTAAAGTTGAAGATGGACATAT
>CAJGCS010000153.1 GCA_904501965.1 uncultured Bacilli bacterium
TGTTCATACTCATAATTTTGTAAATGGAAAATGTGAATGTGGTGAAATTGATCCTAACTACCAAGCTCCACATACTCATGAATTTGTAAATGGAAAATGTGAATGTGGTGAAACTGATCCAAACTATGAAGTTACATATTATGAAGTAGTATTTAAAGATAAATATGGAAATGTTATTGATACTGTTTTAACAAAAGAAGGAGAAAAAGCAAGTGAACCAATAGCTCCAACATTAAAGTATTTTACTTTCTTTGGATGGAGTGAAGATATTACTTGTGTAAATAGCAACATGGAAGTAAGTGCAGTATATACAAAAGATAAAACAGAATATTTAAATAATGATGCAAATTATTGGTTAAGATTACTTGCAGATAAATATGAAATTAGTAAAACTATTCTTACAGAAGAAGAAATTAAAGCATACAATGAAGCTATCGTAAGTGATTATTCTAGTACAAAAGTGGTAGATGTTTTATCTTTAGATAAAAATGTTAGTAAAGAATACATAAAAGGTTTAATTGAAAGTTATAATAATATTAATAAATATACTGTTTATAGTAATGATACTAGAAATGAACTAACTACAGCTGAAAAAAATGCTATTCTTAATAATAGAGCATTAGATAATATTACTGATAAAGAAGTAATTTGGGGTATTATTACTGACTTTGCTTGGATGAGAACGTATCCAACAAATAACTATTCTAGTACATATGATCGTGACCGTTTCCAAGAAACAAGCCTAAATGTTGGTGAAGTTGTTAGAATCTATCATACAAGCTTAGATGGTAGTTGGTATTTTGTACAAGCTACAAACTACTATGGATGGGTTGAAGCAAAATATATTGGCGTTTGTTCTTTTGAAACTGCCGAAAGTTTTGTAAAAGCTGATGACTTTATCGTTGTTATTAGCGATTACTTAGTAATTGAAGGTGCACATGTAAGAATGGGTCAAACTTTCCCAATCTTAAAAGAAGATAGTAATTGCAAAGTAAGTTTTCCAACAAGGGATAATAATGGTGGATTAGTATTAAAAGAAGTAGAAATTGCTAAAGACGAGAATGTATCTAAAGGATACTTAGAATATAATTATGAAAATTTATATATACAAGCATTTAAACTTCTTAATATTAAGTATAGTTGGGGAGATAAAGAAAAACTTGGACGTGACTGCTCATCTACTCAAAATGCAATATATGCAACATTTGGATTTAAGATGCCAAGAAATACAAGTAATCAAAATAAAATACCTGGATTTGGTAAAAGTGTTTCTAATATGACAGTTGGCGAGTTAAAAGAAAATTATGCACCTGGTACACTAATTTTCTCTAGTGGACATGTAATGATGTATATTGGTGAAAATGTATCTGGCCAATCTTATATTTTTCATAATACATCAGCTGGTAGTGGTAAATGTATTTTACAAAATGTAAGCCAATATGGCATTAATAAAATAATTGGCATATTAGAAATGCAATAATATTTTCATAGATTAATTTGACAAATCATATAATTTATGGTAAAATGAATATGTTGAATTGCCCAAAAGGGGAGTAGCAGATAAAAATTATTTAATTTTTATACTGTATTCGTCATCACGTTTTTCCGGATACAGTCAAACGAATAATCTCGTTATTGCAAGACCTTTTCTAAAAAACATGTATTGTTTTTTTGAAAGGGTCTTTTCTTATTATTTAAGGAGGAAATATGATAAGTAAAAAACATTTTGATGATGTTGCAAAAGAACTTAATACATCCCTTACAAGTGGGTTAAGTTCTAACGAGGCAAAAGAAAGAATTGAAAAATTTGGACCTAATGCCTTAAAAGAAAAAAAGAAAAAACCACTGATTTTAAAGTTCTTAAGTCAGTTTGTTGATTTCATGGTTATTATTTTACTTATAGCCGCAATCGTAACAATTGTACTTGCTATAGTAGAACATAATTATGAAGAAATTGTTGAAGGTGTAATTATCTTCATTGTTGTATTAATTAATGCAATTCTTGGTACATGGCAAGAAAATAAAGCTGAAAAAAGCTTAGATGCATTAAAGAGTTTATCTACACCAAATGCTAAAGTAATTAGAGATGGTGAATTAGTAAGCGTTAAATCAAGTGAACTTGTTCCAGGGGATATTATCTCTATCGAAGCAGGTGACTTTGTTCCAGCTGATGCTAGAATATTTGAAGCTGTATCTTTACAAGTTGATGAATCTGCACTTACCGGTGAATCTGTTCCTGTCAACAAAGAAGTTGATGTGATTGATAAAGATGATCTTGCTCTTGGTGATATGCATAACTGTTTATTTTCATCAACATATGTTACTTATGGTAAAGGTAAAGCAATTGTTACTGGTACTGGTATGTCTACTGAAATTGGTAAGATTGCATCATCTTTAATGTCTACAGAAAAAGAAGTAACACCGCTTCAATTAAAACTAAATCAAATTAGTAAAGTTATTAGTATTTTATGTTTAGTTATTTGTGCTGTTGTTTTTGGTATTAATTTTATTGCGGACACATCAAACGCAATGGGTGCTTTCTTAACAGCTGTTGCTTTATCCGTTGCATCAATTCCAGAAGGACTTGCAACTGTAGTTACTGTTGTTCTTTCAATTGGTGTTGAAAAGATGGTTAAGAAAAATGCAATTGTTAAAAAACTTCCTGCTGTTGAAACACTAGGTTGTGCCTCAGTTATTTGTAGTGACAAAACTGGCACACTTACTCAAAATAAAATGACAGTTGTAAA
>CAJGCS010000154.1 GCA_904501965.1 uncultured Bacilli bacterium
ACAGTATCACGACAGTTTAAACGCCCATCGTTATATTCAAAGTGACAATGCGGGTTTTCACAATATGCACGAACGTGCCCATGAGCATCAACATCAGAAATAATTCTTCCGATTTGACCATCACCTTCAATTCTTAAAGTTAGAGTTTCTTCAAGTTTTAGCATAGAACCCATCATTACACTTACGCTAATTACTCTACCCATCGCATCAAGTGCACTTGGAAAATAACTAAGTCTATCACCAATATAGTTTGTAGTATTAGCACAACTTGATGCATATATTCTTACATGCTTATCAAAAGCAAGAGCTTTAACAATATAATCTTTCATTTTATTATACCTCACTTATAAATTAGTATACCATAATTATAGCTATAAAGCTTGCAAAAAGGCTTAAAAAGTAGTAAAATACATATATCTAAAAAGAGGTGTTTTTATGAATGTATTTGAAGATTATATTAATTATATGAACGACCATAGCGAATTAATTGAAAAACTTTATTCAACTTCTTCACAAGTATTACTATGCTTTGACGATGTAATTAAAGTATGTGACCACATATATCAAATGTCAACAAAAGAAGCGGTATCAAAAGAACATACGGAAATATTTGAAATAGGGTTTGGATATCTTGCAAATATTATAACTGACCTTGAAATGTTTTATAATGATTATTTAAACAAAGATATAATTGAGTTTAATCAATACGCTAGTTTAATCTTATACTTATTTTTAATAGATGACTTTAAACAATATCTTGTTAGTAATGATGAATATAAAGGTAGTAAGAAAACAAAAATAGATGAAATGCTAAAAGAAATCGAAGAAGCAATTCAAAATAAGAATCCGCTTGATGAAATGAAAGAAAATGCATATCTAATCACTCTTGAATCTGTTGGGTATTATAGAGATTTTAATCCAACATATACAGTATTTGCACAAATTGACGAAGAATTAAAAAACTAGAAAACATTAAAAATGTTTTCTAGTTTATTTTTTTAGTTTTGTCTTGTTCTCATGTGAGGGAATAATAAGATATCACGAATGTTATCACAGTTTGTAAGTAACATTACAAGTCTATCAACGCCAATACCAATACCACCAGTAGGAGGCATACCATATTCAAGTGCTTCTACATAGTCGATATCCATTTCATTAGCTTCATCATTACCTAATTCTTTTTCTTTTAATTGAGATTCAAAACGTTCTCTTTGGTCGATTGGGTCATTTAATTCAGTAAAGGCATTTGCATATTCTTTACCTGCAATAAATAATTCAAAACGATCTGTAAATCTAGGATCATTTGGGTTCTTTTTAGCTAGTGGGCTAATTTCAACTGGATGACCATAGATAATTGTTGGTTGAACAATAGTTTCTTCAACGTATTTTTCAAAGAATAAATTAATAATATGTCCGATTGATTGTTGATGCTTTGGAACTTCGATTTCATGTTCTTTAGCATATTTTAATGCTACATCTAAATCAGTTACTTCAAAGAAGTTAATGCCAGTAAGTTCTTTAATACCATCTACCATATGAAGTCTTCTAAATGGAGCTTTTAAAGAAATTTCTTGACCTTTATAATTAATTTCTGTAGTACCATTTACTTCTTTACAAAGTGTACTAATTAAACCTTCAGCTAAATCCATCATATCAGTAATATCACCATATGCAAGATAAGCTTCAACTGTAGTGAATTCTGGGTTATGTGTTGCATCCATACCTTCGTTTCTAAATAAACGTCCGATTTCATAAACAGCTTCCATACCACCAACGATTAAACGTTTTAATGGAAGTTCTGTAGCTATTCTTAAATAGAAATCCATATCAAGCGCATTATGATGTGTAACGAATGGTCTAGCAGCTGCACCACCAAGGATTGGGTTAAGTACAGGAGTTTCAACTTCAACGTAGCCTTTAGAGTCTAAATATTTTTGAATACCTCTAATAATTTTTGGTCTTGTGAAAGCAATTTTTCTTGATTCTTCGTTCATGATTAAATCTACATAACGACGACGTCTTGCTTCTTCTTTATCTTGAAGACCGTGGAACTTTTCAGGAAGAGGTCTTAAAGCTTTTGATAAGTGTTCATACTTTAAGGCTTTAACACTTAATTCCCCTGTTGTTGTTCTCATTACTTCACCTTCAATACCGATAATGTCGCCAATATCAGCCACTTTGAAGATTTCATAATTTTCTTCACCAACTACATCATAGCGAATGTAGATTTGGATTTGACCAAATTTATCTTGAATATGCATAAAACCAACTTTACCTTGGCGACGCTTTGACATAATACGTCCAGCAATCTTAGCTTGCACATTCATTTCTTCTAATTCTTCTTTGGAATATTGATTGTATTTTTCTTTGATAGTTTGAGAGTTTTCAGTTCTTTCAAAGCGATGTCCAAATGGATCAATCCCTTTTTCTTTTAACTCTTCCATTTTACGACGTCTAACAATCTCTTGTTCAGTTAATTGTAATTCTTGGCTCATAAAACATCTCCTTTTAAAACATTTATTATTTTATCATAAAATTATTAAATATGGCTCATATTTGCAAATATTTATAAATAAAATGTATTAGGTGATTATATGCAAAGTGAAATTAGAAAAGAAATTAAACCTCACGATATTATTTTAAAATCAAGAAAGAAAGTAGAACTAACAGGAATAAAAAAGATTATTAGTCTAAATGAAAATGAGTTTATTTTA
>CAJGCS010000155.1 GCA_904501965.1 uncultured Bacilli bacterium
ATGGAGTGAAGAATCCACCTGTTGCCATGATTTTAATAAAATCCGCACCATATTTAATTTCTTCACGAACTGCATGTGCAAAGAAATCACTTCCTGACCCTAAGGTTGGACGAATATTTTGTGCAATGCTACTTAATTCTGGGTTTTTTGCAAATCCTTGTGATAAATCACCATGACTTCCTGGTGTACACATAAATCGAGCTGCTGCAACGATTCTAGAACCTTTAAAATAACCCTTATCTATCGAACGTTTTACATCAAGGACACCTAATCCATTAGATGTAATTCCACCCATGTGACGAACTGTTGTAAATCCACGTGACAATGTCTTTTGCGCATTGTGAAGAATTGCAAGTGTCTTCATCTCTTCTGATGTTGTATAAACCTCATCGCGAATTGTACGCCAATCTTGGTAATCCAAATGCATATGTCCATCAATCATACCTGGAGTTACTGTAGCATCCGATAAATCAATGACTTCTGCTGATTCTGGCTTTTCTAGATTTGGGCCAATTGCTTCGATCTTGTCATTTTTCACAAGAATCTTATAGCCTTCTTTAAATTCAGGTGTAATTCCATCATACATTTTTCCACAAATAATATAAGTCAATTTATCATTTGCCATATTAAAACCCTCCCTGCCTTACGCTTTTTGGTTTTCTTTTTGTGTTAATAATGATACTACTACTAAAACAATTGTTGCTACTGGAACTGCTAATAATACAGTTGCAATTCCCCAAGGTTGACCAAATGCTTCATAAAGAATAGTCACAAGTGTTCCGATTGCCATTGAAGCAATACCACCTGTCTTTGTAACCTTCTTCCAGCAAAGAGCTGCGATAACTGCTGGAGTAATACCTGCGCCATAGATTGTATATGACCAGTATTGAATAGCAAGCACAGATGGGAAGAATTGTAAAATAATGTATGCAAGTACACCAGTAATTACGATAGTCCATCTAGTAAATTTAAATTTTTGATCATCTGTTGCATTTGGTTTGATTCTGTCAACGTAAATATCATATGTGATATTTGTTGCACCTGATAAGAGGTACGAGTCGCCAGTTGTAATAATAAATGCTGCCGAAGCTGCAAGTAAAAGTCCACCTGTAAATGTTGGAATAACTGTTGTTGTTGACATAAATGCCATAGCTGCTGTGATGTTTGAACCAAAGATAGCTTTTGCACAGAATGCGATAACTGCTACTAATGGAACTACGATTACAAGACCTACGAACCAGCCAATGAAACCTTTATTAACTGTCTTCGATTCTTTACCAGCACCAATTCTTTGATATAAGTTTTGGTCACCAAGTGATAAGAAGAATAATGGTAAATATCCAGCTGCAAAACCAGCTAATGTTTGTTCCCCATTCCATGTCATACTTGCTGGATTTTGAGCTAAGTTAGAAGCAACTGCTGCATCCCAACCACCTGCTGCTGAAATAACATGAGGTGTTGCAAGGATAATACCTAATAACATAATCCCTGCACTAACTGCATCTGTCACTGCTACTGATTTTAATCCACCAGATGTGGCAAGCCAGATAATAAGAATTGCCGAAAGAATTGTTGCAATTCCAACATCCATTCCTGTTGTTACGTTAAGTACAAATGCAAGACCTTTGTATTGATATGCACAGATAGAAATCATAGACAATGCAATGATTGCACCTGAAAGTGTTCTTGCTAATTTTCCATATTTGTGTTCAATAATTCCCGCTACTGTATATGTATCTAGTTGACGAATTTTCTTTGCAAGTAAAAACAATACCACGACACCTGCTAATGATGGAACTGCAAAGAAAATCCCTGGCCAAAGTCCATATGTATAAGCAAGCGAGTTTCCACCTCCAGAAATTGTTCCATTTCCTGTGAATGTTGCAAGGAATGTACCCATAAGAACGATTGAGCCAAGTCCGCCTCCCGCTTTTACGAATTCATCACTTGTTTTTGATTTTTTAGTATAATATGCGCCAACGAGAACCATTACGAGCACATAAACAACTACAAAAATTAATAAACTAGGTTTTGCTACTAATTGTTGCATATCTTTTCCTCCTTTTTCTTTCCTTAGTTACCATTTCGCCGTGATAAAGTATACTGTAAATTTTACCATCATATACTTTAATTGTCAAACTTTTGACGAAGATATAAACAATTTCACAGTTTATTAATATTTACACAAAGAAAAAAAGCCGTCGGCGAAACGGCTTTTTTCTTTCTAGTTATCTAAAGGAATGAGAGTAAAGTTGCTCCTCGTCGCCGAGGAGTTTCACTTTATGAGGGGGTTGATAGTTGTGTGTCATCAACTATCATGGTTTTAGTATATAGGACAATTGTGTCCAGAATATGATTAGACCATAAAAAGAATATAAAATTTATTAATTGCCTCTTAAGAAATTCAGAATATCTTGGAAAACTACTTGGCGATCACATTCCTGCAAGATTTCGTGAGTATCTCCTTCGTACAATTTCATCTGAACTTTTTGATATCCACTTTCTTGATAAAGTTTTACGACCTTTTCCACACCTTTTCCGCATTGTCCAACTGGGTCATCTGCACCTGCCACAAAAAATAGTGGAAGTGTCTTTGACGCCTTTCCTTCTTTTTCCTGAGCATTCATCAAGAACATTCCCTGGA
>CAJGCS010000156.1 GCA_904501965.1 uncultured Bacilli bacterium
AACATATGCTAAGTATCTACCATAAGAATCCATTTGAGCACCTTCTCTTTCTAAGATAATTTCTCTTGCACCTCTTAGAATCTTTGAAGTGAAAGCAGATGCTTCTTTACCCCAAGGATCAATTTCATAGGTAGATTCTGGTGTATCAATTCCAAGGAATCTAACTTTAACAACATTGTCAGCACTTGTTGTATAAGGATCAGTGAAATGAGCAGTATCTCCATCAACTGTTCTAAGTAGTTTTACTTTACCCTTACCAGTATCTAAAAAACTTTGATTTTCTTCAAGTTTAAAATCCATCTTAACTTCGTTAAGTCTATCAACAGTAAGTGGTAAAACTGTTGTATAAATGCGAACAAACTGACCACTTTTAACAGTATCACCTGCTTTTAAACCATCGCCATATCTTCTAAACTGATCTAAGTCAAGTGAACTCTCAATAATATCATCAGTAAAATAAAACTGATATCTAATATCTACATTTTTTAATTCTTCAGTAATTCTTTCTCTTGTCATACCATAAAGATCTGGTAAGACATTGCTCTTTTTCTCTTTACAGCTTGTTAAAATACCAAGTGTAAATATAAGTGTAATAACAAATAGTAATCTAATTATCTTTTTCATAATATGTTTCCTTTTTTCTTTACTTATTATATCATATCTTATTAAAATTTAATCAATATTGGATAATTTATATTTCATTTATTTCCAAAATATTGTTATTGAAAAATAAATTTTCTTATGTTATAATAAAGTAAAGGAGACGAAAATTGATGAAAAAGGTTTTAAAAAGATTTAACTTAATATTTATTGTTTTATTATTTGTTCTATTACTTTCCGGATGTACAAATAATAATAATCCTGGATCTTCTGAAGATACAAAAATATATACTATAACTTATCAATTAGATGAAGGGCATTTTGAAGGAAGTGTACCAACTGAATGTACAAAAGATTTTGTTTTTAATTTACCAGTTCCTGTTAAAGATGGGTACACATTTGTTGGATGGTATCATAATGATACATTAGTAACAAATCTTTCTAGTATTCTTGAAAATGATTCAAATATTATACTTCATGCAAGATGGTCTAAGATTATCGAAAATACTCTAAACGCTAATTTATCAAAAGATTATCTTCACTTAGGTGATGAAGCATCATTATATATTGATGGACATTTTGATACATCAGCTTTAGACATTCAAATTGAAGGTAGTTCAGTAGAAGTTGATACTTGGTTAAATGTTATTAGTAAAGAACTTGGTACATCTACTATTACAATTGCTGAAAAAGCAAACCCAACTAAAAAAGCTGTTATCGAAGTTGAAGTAATTGGTAAAAATCCACAAATTTTAACAATTTCCAACAGAGTTTCTGTAGGTGATAAACTATACTTTAATATTAAAAATCTTGATGAACTTGTTGATTCAAGTATAAGTGATTATGAATGGAGTATAAATGACTTCTCTCTTGCAACTATTAATGATGATAATTCTTTAACTGCTTTAAAAGAAGGAACAATTACTTTAACTGTTACTTCTAAAAAAGATGCTAGAATTACATCAAGTACATTTGTTGATGTTGTAAATGAAGATGAATTAGCTGTACTTGCGACTCCTGATAATAACTATATTTATAAAGAAGGCGATTTAATTTCTTTAGAAATATTAGGTAAACAAGCAAGTAATTCATTTGTATGGAGTAGTAGTGATTTAGAAGTATTACGTGTTAGAGAAGATGGCTTAATTATAGCTGTTACAAGTGGAAGTGCTACTATTAGTGTTTATCAAGAAAATAACACTAAAAATAGAACTTTCTATGAAATTACTGTTTTAGAAAATACAAATAATAACATTGATTATATTGGTAATTTATTAACAATGGCTTTCTCACAAAATGGTTACCGAGAAGGAACAAATAATGATAATAAATTTGGTATTTGGTATAACAACAACCACCAACCTTGGTGTGCAATGTTCGTTTCTTGGTGCTGGTATCAAACAGGTTTAAGTAATGATTTATTACTAAAATATCAAGGTTGTTCAACAGGACAAGATTGGTGTATTCAAAAAGGTATCTTTAAATATAAAGAAAACTATACACCTAAACCAGGCGATATTATTTTCTTTGAAGGACATACTGGTATATGTGCCTATGTTGAAGGTGAATATATGTATACAATTGAAGGTAATGCATCAAATCGAGTAGGTGTATGGCGTTGGGCATTAAATAATTCACGTATTATTGGTTATGCAACTCCTGATTATCCTGAATATAACGGAACTCCAAAAGATTTTAGTTTCTTAGCTGGTAAAGATGCAACTGGTAATTATTACTGGACTAATGCATCTGGAAATCAATCAACAACATAAAAAAAGTCTACCCTAAACGGGTAGATTTTTTATATGTTTCTACTTTCATGACAAATTAAATAAATAATTTGATATTCATTTGCAAGTTCTAATAACATATCTTTTACAAGAGATAATTTTTTCTTATCTAGATTTGCAAAAGGATCATCTAAAACAAGTGGTGGAAGTGTATCTTTAAATATTGCT
>CAJGCS010000157.1 GCA_904501965.1 uncultured Bacilli bacterium
CACTAAATGCATTATCACCCGTATCGTGAACTGTAATAAATTCAACAGATGGTTTAACAATTAATGGTCTCTTATAAGTCATTGTTCTTGGAATAATTCCATCTTTTACTTCATTTAATTTAGCATTTTCGTTCTTAGCTTTTGTTCCATAAGTACTTTTTGTTGCACTTTGACTTAATAATAAATGACTGTCATCAACATCTTGAACATAGAATTTTAAAAATCCATAATCTTCATTATGATATCCTGAAGAAATAACATAAGTCACAAATGTAGATTGATATAATTCATCTTGGTGCATCCTATTTAAAATATAATCTAATGCATCTTCAGCACTAATTGTATTAAATGTCATTTCTAAAGTTTCAGTTACAGTATTCATATGTACATCCACTTGGAATTTAAATTCTGTATCCACAGCAAAACAAGTGAACTTACCTGCATTGTCAATAACTTCTAAATCTAATGATTTCCAAGCAAATGATACCATTCCCTTATCATCACTTAATGGCAACACAAAATCACCACTAACTTCTTGTTCATTGTACCATACGTTTTCTAACCATGCTTTTCCATTATCAACATATAATTGATCGTTATTACCTAATACTAAAATTTCTTTACTATCTGTTAATACATAATCACCAACTTCAACTGTAAAAGTCATTGTTACAATAACATCTTCTTTAGTTTGTAGTGTATATTTACCTTCAGCATTAAAAGCTTCTGGATTACTTGATACATAAGAAATTTTAGCATTAAATTGTTTGTATTCAAATTCAGCTTCATCTTTAGTAACTAATAAAGTATCCTTATAAACTGAATCTGGGATTAATTCATCTTTAATATACTTAAGATATTCTTCTTTAGTCATAATACCCTTTGCAAATACCTTTTTAGTAACTACATATTCTTCACCACTTTCATGGATTAATTTAACATCTAAAGTTACTTCATTATCAAAATGATCTAATTTATAAAGACCCTTATTACTAATACTATTTTCATTTGATGAAACTAATTCAGGGAAACCAATAGTACCATCATCAAAATAGAATTCACTTGGTAATTCAATTTTCTTTTGAATGTTTGTTGGAATTAATTCATCAACATATTCTTTCCAAACTTGTTCGTAATCATCTAGTGAACCTTGTTCAATTTCTCCACACTCACAAACTCCATCAACAAATTGATGTACATGTGGCGGTTCAACACATGCACTTAATAAAAGCGCAAACATAAATATAAAAATTAAAAATATTTTTTTCTTCATATTCTCTCCTTAACACATATTTATTATAACATGTTTTGAAAACATTTTCAATATAAGCAATCTTAAAAAAAGATAAAACCTTTTCCTGTTTTATCCTTGTTAATTTTTATTGAAAATGTAAGTTTATTTTATTCATGACTTATAAAGAAAGAACTCATCTTTGTTAGCCATACCCACATACCAAGTAAGCTTAAGGCTGCTTCAGTTACGACCTGACCTGGTTCACAGCTTGATATTGGATACAGCTAATAAAAATGAGTTCCCTACATTAATATTATATCATATTAAATACTTTTATTCAATTTATTTTCTATTTTTTTCTTTACTTCTTCTATATCTTTAATAGAATGAAATGTTAGATAAGTTTCATCTTTTAAAAATACATATAACTTATCAGGGCCTAAACATTTTTTAATATTAACAGATTTAATATTAACAAATTCAACATTAGAATCTAAATTAACATATTCACCAGCTTTATTCATACAAATATTATAGTATAAATGAGTATCAGAAAATGCTAATTCATCGTGCCCAAAATATCTGTAATAATTTCTATATGATTTATTTAATGTTAATATTGATAAAACAATATAGGCAATAAATACAAAAGCAAAATAAAGAATAGGACCAATCATATTTTTAAGCAATAAATATGAAGCTGATAAAAAAACTAAAGGAGCTAATGATATTAAAAACGAAGATAACACAAATTGTTTTTTAAATAATTCGTTTTTAGCTACAAATTCAATCTTTATATAGTCAGGAATGATCATTATTCATTAACCTCTTCGCCATTTTCTTCAACAATATTTTCTACTATTTGTTCTTTAATTTTCTTATTTGTCTTATTTACACTTTTTTTCTTTGTTGTTTTTTTGCTTGTTTTTTTCTTTGTTGTTTTAGTATCTTTATTACTCAAATCTTTAAAATTTGGAACGCCTTCATAGTCATTTTGAAGGTTTTGTAATATATTACTAGACTTTGTAAAGAAATCTATTTCTTTCGCGAACTCTTCTAAACTTATAGCTTCCCATTTAGCATATAAAACTATATCATTTTTAGGCATCTTTTCCCATTCGCAAGCATTTTCAAAGTTTTCTTCAAGAAACCATCCCATAAACTTATATCCTTCTCTAGTTGGAATAGGCAATGTTGGAAAAGTCTTTTTTGATTTGCATTGAATAGTTTCTAATTTATTTCCCCCATTAGTAAC
>CAJGCS010000158.1 GCA_904501965.1 uncultured Bacilli bacterium
AAAACACAACCAGAAACACCAACACAACCAGAAACACCAACTGCACCAGCACTTTCACAAGAATTACAAAATGCAAAAAATTTCATTAAAAATGTTTATCAAGCTTCAGAAGGTAAAGTAACTTCTAATATGGTAAGACCTGCTGAAGTTAAAGGTGGAGACAAGACATTTACTGTTACTTGGTCAGTAGAAGTTACTTCAGGTGATGCAAACGCTGTATCAGTTGCAAAAGCTGAAGATGGTAAAACTTGGAACATTAATGTTAAATATGACAATACAATTACTGCTGAAGTGAAATTCGTTTTAACTGCAACTATTTCTTCTGATTCAGAATCTACTACTTATGCTTTCAATTATACAATTCCTGCATTTGAAGCTAATACAATTGCTCAAATGATTTCTGAAGCAGACAAAGAAAAAATCTACTTCTTAGAAGGTGTTATTACTACTGTTAATAAAGATGAAGGTAAAACAGCATTCATTATTACTGATGCAACAGGTTCTATCTTCTGTTATGACGGTTTAGAAGTTAAATTAGGTCAAAAAGTACAAATTACTGGTAACTACAGTGCTTACAATGATGCATTCCATCAATTAGCTAAACCAGAATTAGTAAAAGTATTAGCTGAAAACCAAGATTTAACTACAGTATGTGGTACTCCATTAGAAACTACAGCTGAAGCAATTAATGCTGCTGCAAAAGCTGAAGGTGCTACAGCTGTATCATTAACTGAAGCTTATGGTGGTAAATACTTAAAAGTTACTGGTTATGTAGTAGAAGCAAATGGTTATGCTAATATGGCAGTTGCAAAAGATGCTGCTTCTTGCTGTAACTTATATGCTGCTGATTCATTAAAATTAAAATCATTTATTGGTGCTAAAGTAGTTGTTAAAGGTTATGCACGTGGTGTATCAGTAGGTAATGGTATTACTATTCAAGTTCAATCTGTTGAATTAGCTCCAGGTGAAACTATGCCTGAACAACCAACAGACAAATTCGTAGAACCAGCTGTTACTAACAAAACATTAGCTGAAATTATCGCTATGAATGATGCTGATAACTTAAAAGCTGCTTATACAGTTACTGCTACAGTTTCAAAATTAGGTCAAAAAGAAGATCAAACAGAAGCTGGTAAATATGGTAACTTATGGGTAGGCGAAGGTGCTGAAAAGATTTTAGTTTATGGTGCAACTGCAACAAAAACAGCTTTAGCATGGGATGAAACTACTGGTAAATATGTTTATACAAATGCAAAAGATTTCGATACTAACGAATTAACTAAAGATATTAAAGTTGGAGATAAATTACAATTATTAGTTGTAAGAAGTGCTTATAATGGTACTCCACAATTAATGGTTATCGTTTTAGCTGTAAATCCTGAAGAAGTTACATATGCTTCTAAAACAGTTGCTGAATTAAAAGCAATCCCAGCTGAAAACGAAATGAAAGAAGCTTATATTTTAACTACAAAAGTTACAAAATTAGGTCAAAAAGATGAACAAACAACTGCAGGTATTTATGGTAACTTATGGGTAGGTGAAGGTGAAGATACTATTTTAGTATACGGTGCTACAGCTACTGCATCTGCATTAGTATTTGATGTTACAAAAGGTGTTTATAAATATACAAATGCTAAAGATTATGAAGCTATCGCTTTCACTAACAACATTAAAGTTGGTGATACTGTTGAATTATTAGTTGTAAAAACTAACTATAAAGGTACTGCACAAGTAAATGCAATCGTATTAAAAGTTAATGGTACAGCTTATACTCCAGTTGAAACTCCTGAAGAACCAACACCAACTCCAGAAACACCAAGTACAGGCACAACAGTTGATGTAACTAATGGTTTATCAATTGAAGCTTATGCTGCTGCTAATTCATGGACTAACGGCACATTATATGCATCAATTACTTATGATGCAAACACAACAATTTCTTCAACAGGTACTCCAGTTGGTACTTATGGTTTAAACACAGGTAAATATTATACAAGTGGCCAAAATTGGAGAATTTATCAAAACGAAGCTCCACAAGTAACTATTACTTCAACAAAAACAATTGCTTCAGTTATCGTTGAGTATGCAATTAAAAATACAGGTACTTTAACATTAAATGGTGATGCTGTTGCAAGTGGTGCTACAGTTACAGTAAATGGTAATACTATCACTTTTAGTGTTGGTAATACAGGTACTGCTACAAACGGTCAAGCTCAAATTACAAAAATTACAATTGTTTACGCTGAATAGTATTTAATTTATTTTAATAAATTGAGATAGATTCAATTAAAAGAGTCTATCTCTTTTTTCTTTATATATTTCTTTTTATAATAAGTTGTGTTATAATGTTTTCATAAATTGTTTAGAAGGTGAAAACATGTTAGAAGTATTAAAAAAACAATTTAATAAAATATTTCAAGCAGTAGTATACACAACATTATTGTGCTTAATATATGGTATATGGTCATTTAAAGCTTGG
>CAJGCS010000159.1 GCA_904501965.1 uncultured Bacilli bacterium
TGAAATAATGAAATTAATCGAAGAAGGTCAAAGTGGTAACATTGACTCAAGGAATAAGGTAGTAGAAGGAAACTTAAAATTAGTTCTTAGTGTTATTAAGAAGTTTAATAATCGTGGTGAAAACCTAGACGATTTATTTCAAGTTGGCACACTTGGTCTTATTAAAGCAATTGATAATTTTGATTTTAGTTTTGGAGTGAAATTTTCTACATATGCAGTACCAATGATTATTGGTGAAATTAGAAGATATTTAAGAGATAACTCAAAACTAAGAATTCCAAGATCACTTAAAGATATTGCATATAAAGCAATGCAATATAAAGATGAATATTTAGTTATCAATCAAAAAGAACCAACAACAGAAGAAATTGCTAACCATCTAAATGTTGAAGAAATTGATGTAATAATGGCTCTTGAAGCTATGCAAGAACCATTATCTATATATACACCAATATATAATAGTGGTGGAGATGAAATTTATTTAATTGATCAAATACCTGATACAAGTATGAGTGAAGAAAAACGTCTTAAAAAGATGATTATAGAAGAAGGTATTGCTAAATTAAACCCAAGGCTAAAAGGTATAATTTATAATAGATATTATGATAATAAAACCCAAATGGAAATAGCCGAAGAACTTGGTATTTCTCAAGCACAGGTATCACGTCTTGAAAAGAGTGCGTTAAAGATTATATTTGATAAATAAAAAATATATATACTTTGCTTTTTTTATCTAAAAATTATGCAAAAATGATATAATATATTTGGTGATATAATGACTTGGCAAGAACTAATTGAAAAAGAAAAAGAAAAGTCATATTTTAAGGAATTAGAAGAATTTATTAATTTAGAATATGAAAATAAAAAATGTATGCCTATAAGGAAAAATATATTTAAAGCATTTGAACTTACTCCACTTGATAAAGTAAAGGTAGTTTTGATCGGACAAGATCCATATCCGACAGAAAATGTTGCAATGGGACTTGCATTTTCTACAAATGAAGGGGTAAAAATTCCGAAAAGCTTACATAATATGTTTGTTGAAGCAAAAAGTGATATTAGCTTAGAATATCCAAAAAGTGCTGATTTAACGCAATGGGCAATAAATGGAGTTTTACTTCTTAATAGAATCCTTACTGTAGAAGTAGGGAAACCATTATCACATAAAAACAAAGGCTGGGAAATGTTTACAAAAGCTGTTATTGATGAAATTAATTTATGTGAAAGAAAGATTGTTTTTATCTTACTTGGAAACGAAGCAATTAAAATAAAGAATTATTTGAATAACAAGAATCACTTAATTATTGAAGCACCACACCCATCACCGCTTAGTGCATATCATGGATTTTTTGGATCTAAGATATTTTCAAGAACTTGTGATTACTTAGGCGTTTCATATGATTTTTGGAGATTGACATGTTAGTATTTTTATCTTTTTTATTAACAAAGCTTCAAAAAAGAAAGAGAGTAAGATTAGAAAAATGTGAAACTACAAAAGTATCACAAAAAGATATTATTTTTAAAATAACGTTATCTGCTATTTTTATAGCGCTTGCTACTGTATTAAAATCTTTTTCAATTACTACAGGCGAAATGCGCCTAGGTTTTTATGAAGTACCAGTTTTCTTGTCTGGAATTATATTAGGACCTTTGTTTGGTAGTTTAGTCGGACTTGGTTCAGATATGATATATTCATTATCATCCGGATATTCTTTTTCACCAATAATGATGTGCTCTGCAGTAATGTGGGGATTTATTGGAAGTTTATTCTATAACAAAAAGGTAAAGTTATATCAAGCATTTATACTATGTCTAATTGCAAGCATTGTTGCAACAACAATTAATTCATTGCAATTATATATATACTACGGAATGGGGATGTTTGCAAATCTTCCTAGTAGAATATTTACAATGATCGTTAAGTGGCCGATTATTAGCGTTGCTACTTGGATTCTTAGTGAAAGAATAATAAAGAAAATAATAAAAAGCATATCAAAGAAAAAAATATAGAAAATTTTTGGTTTTATAAGGAAAAAAATATGTTTAGAAAAAATGAAATAATTAAAGAATTACAAAATGACAATTCAAATTTAAAAGATAATTCTAATGAAAATAATAGTTCACCTTATGCTGGTAAAATTATTATTCAATGTCCTCAATGTATGATGATTTCATGCATTGATGAGGATGATATTGTTAGATCTAAAACAGATGAAATATTTGTAAATGTAGGTGAAGTTTGTCAGTATTGTGGCAATACAACTGGATATACTGTGATTGGTACAGTTGAAGATGAAAGTGATGAAGAACTAGATGATTTTATTAGTTTTTCTTCGAAGGAAAGTATAGAATTAGATATGGAGTCGCTTACTGATATTCAAAAAAAGGTTATTAATTTAAGATATAATGAAGATAAAACACAAAAAGAAATCGCTAAGGAATTAGGTATAACAGAATCA
>CAJGCS010000160.1 GCA_904501965.1 uncultured Bacilli bacterium
AAATGGGTAAAAAAGCATTTGAAAATAGATGGATTGATGTTTTACCAAAAGAAGGAAAAGTTGGAGGAGCTTTTTGTGCTGGACTTGATAACCACGTTGAAAGTAGAATTCTAACAAACTTTACAGGTAGCCTTAGTGATGTTCAAACGCTAGCTCATGAACTAGGTCACGCCTATCATGGTCAAGTGATCCAAGAAAATGCGCCACTTAACAAAGATTATCCAATGCCACTTGCAGAAACAGCATCAATTCTTTGTCAAACATTAATGGCTAAGAAAATGATTAGTGAAATGGAAGATAAAGAAGATTTATTAACAGTTGTTGAAGAATCACTTCAAGAGGACTCTCAATGTGTTATTGATATTTTATCAAGATATTTATTTGAAACAATTGTTTTAAATACACCAGTAGCTCAACCACTTAGTGCAAAAGATATGTGTGAGCTTATGTTAAAAGCACAAGATGAAAGCTATGGCGATGGACTTGATAAAAAATATCGCCATCCTTATATGTGGCTTTGCAAAGGACATTACTATAGTGCTGGATTAAACTTCTATAACTGGCCTTATGCTTTTGGTTTATTATATGGAAAAGGTTTATATAAACAATATTTAAAAGATAAAGAAACATTTGTTAAAAACTATGACCAAATGCTAAGAAATACTGGAATGATGAGTGTAGAAGATGTTGCAAGTGCAATGAACATCGATGTTACTAAAAAAGATTTTTGGATTGAAAGTTTAAAATTCATTGAAGAAGATATTGATTTATTTGAAAAATTATTAAAAGAAACAGGAAAGATTAAATAATGGCAAAAGTATATTTTACAAAAGAAATAACAAAAGAAGCAGTAGTTCGTATATTTGATGCACTTGGCAAAAATCTTGAAGGTAGGGTTGCAATTAAACTTCATTCAGGTGAACCAGGGAATCAAAACTTCTTAAGACCAGACTTCTTTAAACCAATTATTGATAAAGTTGGTGGTGTTGTTGTAGAATGTAACACTGCATATGATGGCAAACGTAATACATCAGCTGCTCACCTTAAAACATTAGAAGAACACGGTTGGTCAAAACATTTTAAAGTTGATTTATTAGATGAAACTGGACCTGACTTAGAACTAGATATAAAAGATGGCGAAGTAATTAATAAAAACTATGTTGGTAAAAATATTGTAAACTATGATTCAATGCTTGTATTATCACACTTTAAAGGTCATCCAATGGGTGGATATGGAGGAGCATTAAAGCAATTATCAATCGGGCTTGCATCAAGCTATGGTAAAGCATATATTCATGGTGCTGGAGATCCAAAGAAGATTTGGACAGCTGACCATGATAGTTTCCTAATGTCAATGGCAGATGCATCAAAATCAGTAGTTGAATATTTTAATGGCAAAATTGTTTATATTAATGTAATGAAAAACATGTCAGTAGATTGTGATTGTTGTGCAGTTGCAGAAGATCCTTGTATGGAAGATATAGGTATCTTAGCATCATGTGATCCTGTTGCAATTGATAAAGCATGCCTTGATTTAGTTTATAAATCTAATGATCCTGGTAAAGATCATTTAATTGAGAGAATTGAATCGAGAAATGGTTCATTAACAATTAAAGCCGCACATGAACTTGGTATCGGTGATATTGAGTACGAATTAATTGAAATATAAAAAAATAACTAGAAAACGAAAAATACGTTTTCTAGTTTTTATTTTTTATTCTATAATTATGTTGTAAGTTTTTAATAAGTACCAATATGAAACCAGTAAATATTATAATTATTGCCATTATAACAAGCCAATATGCAACACCAATACCACCATTTTTATATTCAAACCATCCATACTTTTCGTAATTTAGGAAAAAGTAAGGGAAATTTGCTTCGACTTCATGACCGTTTTCATAAGATGGATAAGTTACTCCTGCATTTGATGCAATCATAGTGAAGATAAAATAATATAAAGCAAAACTAACGGGCACTGGTGAAAAGTAATAACTAATCTTATTATCATTATCGCCAATGATCCAGTCAACAAGTGCTACAAGTGGGATAAATTGATGCATTACGATACTAGAATAAGATAATACAACATCGCTTCTTCCATCACGAATTAGAAGAGGAGTTAAGATAATACCAAACACAACGAAAGTAAGTGTTATTGATGTTGTTGATACTAGTTTTAAAATATGCATGAATTTTGGCATCTTAATGTTTTTCTCACATAATATTAAAATATCATATACAGATAATCCTACCATAATAATTAGCACAAGTATATTACTTTGAACTGTAAAGAAAGTAATCTTTCCGGCCATATCATAATCAAGTACATATGATAATGGGAAAAGAATTACACATAGTATTCTTAATACTAACATAATAATTGTTTTAATTTTATAACGTTTGCTTTTCATATGTCGCCCCTAAATAATTATGCT
>CAJGCS010000161.1 GCA_904501965.1 uncultured Bacilli bacterium
TATACTTTACAAGAAAAAGTAGCTGAAACTGATGAAGAATTAATGGAAAAATTCTTTGCTGAAATTCCTTTAACTGAAGATGAATATAAAGGTGGCTTAAAAGCTGCTGTTAAAGCATTTGATTTATTCCCTATCTATGTTGGTAATGCAACTAACGATCATGGTGTAGAATTATTACTTGATGCAGTAAGAAGATACATCCCTTCTCCAGAAGAAGCAGCTCCAAGAAAAGGTACAAACCCTAAAACTGGCGCTGAAATTGTTAAAGCTGTTGATGATGCTGCTCCATTTGCAGGTTATGTATTTAAAACAACTGTTGACCCATTCTTAGGTACTATCAATATGTTTAGAGTACAATCTGGTACAACTGCTAATATGGTTGAAGCATATGTTCCTAATACTGACCAAGTTGCAAAAATGGGTTCAATTATCACTTTATGTGGTAAAAACCAAATCAGTGTTCCTGTATTCCATGCAGGTGATATCTGTGCTGTTACAAAAACTGCAGAACTTGCAACTACTTATACACTTTGTGATAAGAAAGAACAAGTATTATTTGAACCTACACCAGTAGCTACTCCAGTTATTTATACTGCGATTTCTGCTAAAACTAAACAAGATGAAGATAAACTTTCTTCTGCTTTACAAAAATTAAACTTAGAAGATCCTTCATTTGAAATCAGACGTAACCCTGAAACTGCTCAATTATTAATTGGTGGTCAAGGTACAACTCATATTGGTTATATCTTAGAAAAGATGAAAAATATGTTTAAAGTAGATGTTACTACTGCTGAACCTAAGATCGTTTACCGTGAAACAATCAGAAGAACTGGCTCTGCTCAAGGTCGTCATAAAAAACAATCTGGTGGTGCTGGACAATTCGGTGACGTTCATATTCGTTTCGAACCTAAACTTGATGGTGGATTTGAATTCGCTAGTGAAGTTGTTGGTGGATCTGTTCCTAAAAACTACTTCCCAGCTGTTGAAAAAGGTCTAATTGAAACATTAGAACATGGACCTCTTGCAGGATTCCCTGTAATTGGCGTTCGTGCAGTTTTATATGATGGATCTTATCACCCAGTTGACTCAAACGAAATTTCATTCAAAATTGCAGCTGCTTTATCATTCAAAGAAGCTTGTAAAACTATTAAACCTACAATCTTAGAACCAGTTATGGAAGTTGTAGTTACTGTTAAAGACGAATACGTTGGTGATATCATGGGTGATACTACTAAACGTCGTGGTGCTGTTATCGGTATGCAACCTGTTGGTAATGGTAAAACAGCTATTACTTGTAACATTCCTGAAGCTGAAATCGTTAGTTATGCAACTGACTTAAAAGCTATGACTCAAGGTAGTGGTAGATTTACTCGTTCATTCTTACGTTATGATGATGTTCCTGAACATCTAGTAGCTAAGATTATTGAAGAATATAAACCAAAACAATAATAAAATTAAATTAATATAAGAAAACTGTAAACACATAATGTGTTTACAGTTTTTTGTTTTACAAAAAGGAATTTATCAATATTTTGCTAAATATCAAATTGAGGTGATATTATTTGAAGAACAAAAACTTAGGATTAACACTTTCAGAAATGCTTTGTTATATTGTTGTTTTTTCACTTTTGATTACTATAATAAGTTCTTATATGATATTTATCTTTAAAACAAAAGAAAACAAAGAAAATAAGATTTATAAAGAAATAATGTTTATTGAAGATACAATAGATGATATCAAAGATTATACTTTTGAAAATAATGACAAAGTAAAACTTGTTAAAGAAAATGATAAATTGAAACTTATCTCTATTAATACATCACAAGTATTATTAGTTATTGATACAAATATTAACATGATCTATAATGGGGTTGAATCTAAAGAAATTGTTTTTGAAAATATTAGTATCAAAGTAGACGTAAAATCATCATATTTAAGTATTAAGACAAGTGATTTACTATTTAATTTTATGATTGAGGTGGATGAATGAAATTTATTTTAGTCGAACTACACTATAATTTAAATAATTTAAAACAAATAACATTTAATACTATTAGAAGAATAAAAAATAAGTATTATAAGGATACGCTGTTTAAACTAAATTATAATAACGAAGATTTAAAAGAAATATTAATAAAGCTTATTAAAGATGTCTCTTTAGAAAAAACGCCAATTTTAATCAATTATTGTTTAGATACAGTTGTATTTTTAAATATTAGTTTACCAAAAATGAATAAATATGAGCTTTTTAAAAACATTGACTTTGAGATTGATTATTTAGTAAATAATTATAAGGAAAGATTTGATTATTTGGTCGAAAGAATATCTGTAAATAAACAAAATGACTTTAGAGTAACTTTACAAAATAAGATAGATAATAAACTTTTAATAAATGATTATTTAAAA
>CAJGCS010000162.1 GCA_904501965.1 uncultured Bacilli bacterium
ATTATAAAAAATATATTATTTTAAAAGAAGACTTAAGCAATTCAAAATTATATTTTATCAAAGAAAAAAACAAGCTTTATTCAAAGAAACTTGTATATCAACTTCATGGAGGAAGTTACCTTACTCCTCATACAAATATGTATTTTAAAAATGCGTTAAGATATTTAAAAGTATCAGATGATATTATTGTCGCATCACTTGATTATAGAATTGCCCCTAAGAATTTGTTCCCATGTGCTTTAGATGACGCAATAGAAGGATGGAAATATTTGCTTAGACAAGGGTATAAAAAAGAAGACATTATTATTGCGGGAGATAGTGCTGGTGGAAACTTAGCACTTGCTCTTACAATGTATTTAAGAGATTATTTTAATGAAGCACCTGCAGGGCTTATCTTAATGAGCCCATGGGCAGATTTAACAGATGTTGGAGACTCAAGAATTTACAATCTTCATAAAGACCCGATGTTTGGATACTCAAAATACCTAAAAAAAGTAATGGCTCCAAGTAAAGAATATGTAAGTTGCGTAAATTTAAAAAATAAACTTGTATCACCAGTTTATGGAGAATTTAATGATTTTCCGCCAATGCTTATTCAAGTAGGATCTCATGAAATATTAGAAAGTGATGCAATAACAATATACGAAAAAGCTTTAAAGAAAAAAGTTGATGCCAAACTTTCTAGATATCATAATATGTTTCATGGGTTTCAATTTGTAGGCTCAATCTTACCTGAATATAAACTTGCATGGCATGAAGTAAAAGAATTTATCAAAAAAATATTTAAATTTTAGTGTAAGAATGATGAAATTTCTCTTGTTTAGTGGTAGAATTTAGCTATACGAAAGCGAGGGCTAAATATGACAAAACAAGAAAAAGAACAAGCTAAATTACAAAGAAAAATTGAAAGATACAAAAGAAAAAAACAAATGGAAGAAAATAGAGCAGTTAAAGGAATAACTGGCTTTTGGACAGATTTTATAAATTTTATTAAACGTGGTAATGCTTTATCAATGGCTATTGGTGTAATCGTTGGTGGTGCATTTTCTGCAATCGTAACTTCATTTAATAAAGACGTTATTATGCCTTTTGTTGGTGGTGTAATGAATGCTGAATATGATGTAAGAGGACTTGCAACTCACTTCGAATCTTCAGAACCAATTGGTTCATGGATTGATATTGAAGGTGCTACTGCAGCTGTAGATTGCGCTGAACACGCTGATGAAAATAATGATAATGTATGTGATGCATGTCTTGCAAAAGAATTTGTTCAAGATAAAGATGAATATGGAAATTTAAAATATAAAAATATGATTTATTATGGAAGATTAATCCAATATTCAATCGACTTTGTTATTACTGCATTCATTCTATTCTTAGTATTAAGAATTGCAACTAGTATTTCTAACGCAATTGCAAAGAGCAAGAAGAAAATAGAAGATGCTTTATATGCAGAAGAACCTGTAGTAGAAGAAGCACCAGCACCTGCTCCTATTCCTGAAGATATTAAATTATTAACAGAAATTAGAGACTTACTTGCAAAAGAAAAACAAGAAGAAAAATAAAAAATTAACCGGTAAACTTAATAGTTTACCGGTTATATTTTTTTAAACATTATAGGAGTATAAATACCTAAACCTTTATTGAAAACACTTTCTTTTACATATTTCGACAAATTGAGCTTTTTTTCTTGAGTTATCTTTTTATTTATGATACAATTACAAGGTATAATTATGGTTAAATCTAGTCAATAAAGGTTTACCTTTTTATACTAAAATAGAATAAATATCATATAAGTTGAGTAATATGGTCTCGATGTCTCTACGCCAATACCGTAAATGTTGGATCTATGATATTTAAAAAAAATATTTGCACCGCAATTATTTTTGTTATGATATTTATTCCTATAAAAACAAAAACAATAAAGGAGGTGCCAATTATTCGTATATATTTTATATATGGGTAATTGGCGTCTCTTTTTATTTTTAGGTATTTTCAAAGAAAGGAGGTAAAGTCCATGAAGAAAACTCATTCTAAAGAAACTTCGGTTTTTCTAAATGAAAAGTTTGGATTTGGTTCATTAATACTATTACTTAGTATAATAACGTTATTTTTCTTGTTGTTATCGAATATAACTAAGCCTATTCCAAATCATTATTTCATTAACTTCTATGACGGTGATACGTTAGTAACTACCGAAAAGTTAGAAGAAGGAACTGTTATTAGTGATGAAAGAATAACAGAAATTACTAATATGTGTTTAGATGATAAATACGATTATAAGTACTTGTGGTCAGTTAATAAAGATACTTATATAGAAGCTTTCTTTAAATCAATTGTTAAAGATACCGATGTTTATCTATTTAAATACTTAGACGAGTTTGAAATAACTGTCAAAGAA
>CAJGCS010000163.1 GCA_904501965.1 uncultured Bacilli bacterium
AATATATTTGTAGTTAAAAAGCCAAGTGATGAAATTTGTAAAAAATATCAACTTGCATCATTTGTAGATGAAGATGGAGTTGCAAAAGCACATATTATTGCATTCCCGTTCCATAAAAAAGAAATTATTGATGAACTTGTAAATGATTTAAAATAAAGCATCATAGATGCTTTATTTTTTTTATTATATTTTGAAAAAAAGTAAATTTATGATATAATATCTATAATTAGATATAAGAGGTATTAGTATGATAAGTATTGAAAAATTACTTAAAAACGTAATAAAACATGAAGAACAAGGGTATTCATTGTTTTATTATGAAAATGGGAATGTTATAGAAAAAGTTAAAGGAAAAGAAAGTATTAATAAAGAAAACTTAATTACATTTGATTCATGCTTTCGTCTAGCTTCTGTTACGAAACAGTTTATTGCTTTTGGAATTGTAAAATTAATAAATGATGGACTATTAGAATATTCAACTAATGTACTTGAAATATTTCCGTCACTACCAAACTATTTTAAAAATATTACTATAAAGCATCTATTAAATCATACTTCTGGTATTTATGACTATGAAGATATGGAACATGAAGAAGATGGAGTTCAACTTCAAGATGATGATATTATTACATTTTTAAAATCGACTTCTAAAACATATTTTGAAGTTGGTAGTACTTATAAATATAGTAATACTGCGTATATTCTTCTTGGATTAATTATTAAAGAAATATCTAAAAAATCTATTGGAGATTATTTAGATGAAATTATCTTTAAAAAAGCATCTATGAATAATTCATGTGTAAATTATGAAGGTATTACTAATATTGAAAACCGTGCTTACGGACATATTTTAAAAGAAGGTAAGCTAGCTTTAAAAGATCAGTATTGGTGTAGCGCAACAATTGGCGATGGCGGTATATATTCTAATGTAAATGATTTAAAAAAATGGGTTAAGTATTTAGTAGAATCTTTAGAATTTAAGACTATGAGAAAGAGAAATTATGTTTCTAGTACTTCCTATAATGAATATTGCGAAGGCATAAGAAATATTGATGTACTTGGAAATGAAGTATTTTATCACTGTGGAGAAACAATCGGGACAAATACTTTAGTTTTATTTTCAATTGATTTTAATATTTGTTTAATATTTTTAACAAATTTAAATGGTATTGATACAAGCATAATTAAGGATAACTTAGTAAATTATTTAAAAGGATAATATTTTTTTAAAATGATTTCTAATTCCTTTACCTTGTTTTCTAAATCTACATATTGTTTTGGAGATGGTGGTAAGTTTACTGATCCTTGTGCATTAAAGGTAAGTATTATTTGACCTACAAGTTCAAACCAGTTACCAAGGGAGTTTTGTTCGGATATCGTTAGGTTATATGATAGAAGATAACCAATAACAGTTCCTACACTGACAAACTCAAAAGGAGTTAACTTCAATATAAGGCTTGATAAGTTTTTAAGATTTTCGGAATTAATAAAATCTTCTAATTGTTTTTTATTCATACTAATAATATGCAATTAAATAAAGGAAAATGAAAATATTATAAAATTTTGACTAAATTTTATCTTTTTGTTATATAATATAAGAAAGGAGTAAAAATATGAAACATTTAAAGAAAATTTTTGTAGTTTTGTTACTATTTATAACTTTATTAACAACTTCAAGTTGTACACCTTCTAAAAGTGATCCAAGTGAATTTAATGGCTTTTCAAAAGAAGTGCTTCAACTAGTTGTTGGTGGCGATGAACTTACAATTAATTACTTTTTTCAAAATCCTGAAGATTATGGTATCGAAGGCGGTAATATAATGTTACCAACACCATCAAGTTCTAATTCACCTATTGGCATGATTTTATTAAATGCAATTTTAGGAAAAGTTGATACATTTGATTATTCAGAACTTACATTTGATCAACAAATGACTTCTAATATAATAAAAGATTTAAGAGATGACTTAAATGATACAGTTAAAGATGAAGCTTATATGAGTAGTAATTATTTAGGTTCTTATTTAGGGTATCAAGCACAACTACCTGTTTTGCTTTTAAGATATAATTTTAGAGATGTTGATGATTTAGATAATTATTTTGCTTATATTGATTTAGTGCCAGATACATTTAGATCATACGTTGATTTTGAAATTGAAAAAGCAGATAATGGCTATGGCATGCCGGATTTTGTTATTAACAAAGTTCTAGGTCAAGTTAGAGGTTTTTTAACAGATATTGATAGTAATACTAATATTCATTTTATGATTTCATCAATTAATAAGCGTATTGATGAATTAGATTTCTTAACAAAAGAAGAGAAAATTTATTATAAAAACTTAAATATTGAAAAAGTGCGTGGACCTCTTG
>CAJGCS010000164.1 GCA_904501965.1 uncultured Bacilli bacterium
AGTTTAAACAACATGTGTTTAGTTGATGATTTTCAAATTCCTTAAATAATTTTCGAGATAATCGTAATGTATCTTCAAAATCATTGCTCAAATATTCAGATAATTCTTCTTCTAATGCATCATATAAAAAATTAATGTCAAAATTAACATTATGACCGACAATTACATTGTTTCCAATAAAAGTCAATATATCTTTAGCAACCTCTATAAATTTTGGGGCACATGATAACATTTCATTTGTAATGCCTGTTAATTCGGTAATAAATGAATTTATTTTTCTGTCTGGTTTTATTAATGTCTGATATTCACTTACAACTATTCCATTTTCAACTTTGATTGCAGCAAATTCAATAATCTCATCACAACCAGGACAATATCCCGTTGTCTCTAAATCTACAACTACGTACTTATCTAATTTATGTGTCAACGATTTTCCTTTATATTCTCTCATATTTTAACTCCTAAATGTTTTTAGTATAAATTTATAAAACGTAAATTCAACACCAGTATATCACACTATACAAAAATTTACTACAAAATTAAAAACTGGCTTGTTTTTTCAACAAACCAGACTAGGGATCTAATGGTGGACTAGGCGGGAATTGAACCCGCGTCCAAAACCCGATTCATTTTGCTTTCTACATACTTATTTTATTGGTTGATCTTATAAATATTAGGTCAATAAACAAGCCCTAATATTTACCAGCTCTAAATCTCGAATCCTTCCCCGAAGCTAAAGAGTTCATCACAGTCTGCTCTTTTGTCCCTTACTACACACACAGACAAGCATAGTAAGAGATAAACACTATATTAGTGTTGCTTACTTTTTAGCTTAGCAAGCGAAAGCGTAATTATTGTTTGCGTTTATTTTTAAACTTATGTTTTTACGTGCATCACCACGATATGCTTACATTACTTCACAAATCCTGTCGAAACCTTTACTAGCCCATTTGTATATATATTATACCATAATATTTATAATTATTCAAGTATGAAAAAATAATATGTTTTGTAAACAAAACATATTATTTAATTTTTATTTTAGATATTTTTTTGCCATTGCATAGGCACCATAGATACCTGCATCATTTTTAAGTTCTGATACCATTAATTCAACTCGTGCATTCCACTGACCACCATAGATCATTTTCTCAAGTCTTATTTGTAATGGTTCCATTAATACATCGCCTCTATAACTAATACCACCACCAATGATAATTGCATCTGGTCTAAAGATATTTGCAAGGTTTGTTAATCCTTCCGCAAGATCTTCAATATAGCTTTCAAATACGATGTTTGCAACTTTATCTCCTTTTAGTAAAACATCAAAGAACACTTTACCATCAAGTTCTTCTGGTGATTTAACAGCTTTACAAAGTTTGCTTGTAGGATTGTTAGTCATTGCAATTCTTGCATTTCTAATAAGTGCTGATGCTGATGCATATGTTTCAAAGCACCCTCTTCTTCCACAACTACATAAAGGTCCATTTGTTGATATTACCATATGACCTATTTCAGCTCCAGCTCCATTTTTACCTTCAAGCATTTTACCATCAATAATAATACCGCCACCAACACCAGTTCCTAGAGTCACAAAAACAATATTATTTACTCCTTTTCCTTTACCATATGTAAATTCTCCAAGTGCTGCTACATTCGCATCATTAGAAATTCTAACTGGAACGTTTATTTGTTCTTGAATTTTTTGAACTACAGGATAGTCATGTGCTACTAAATTATTTGAATAAACTACTACACCAGTCTCGCCATCAACATGCCCTGGAAAACCCATGCCAATTCCGATTAAATCTTTTATATCTTTGTTATTTTCTTTAAATATCTTTTTGATATTTTTTACTAAGTCATCAACTAAGTATTCAATTGTTTTTGTTTTAAAACTTCCGCGCGCAATTAAGTTATCTTCTTTATCGAATAAGCCTAATTTTACACTTGTTCCACCGACATCTACGCCAATATAATACATATAATCACCCTTAATTAATATTTGTATATTTAGTATAACATAAATTAATTTAAAATGCTATTTTATTCACTTTTTTTGTAATATAAGTTTTTTCTTTTGTCAAATATTTTTTTGTATGATAAACTAAAAGTATCTTTATAAATGGGAGGATTTATGGAAAAGAAAAACAAAACATTATTAATTTTAGGAATTGCTTTTGTTGCGCTTGCACCATTTATATTATTTACCTTTGATTTAGTATTTGGCTTACTACTTCTTATTTTAGGTATATTATCTATTGCAACGCATAAAGCAAAGAGAAAAATACCAGTTATTATATTTAGTGCACTTACACTTGTTTTAATGGTTGGATATGTTGTA
>CAJGCS010000165.1 GCA_904501965.1 uncultured Bacilli bacterium
ACCAAGTATTACTCCAAACAGTGGAATAATTAGAATATCAACTGGAGTTTTCTTTTTAAAGATTAGTTTAATTAATAAAACAACACTTATTACAACAAGATAAATTGTAAGAGGGTCTCCGCTTCCCGCCTTTCCAACTTGGAAAAAATCTAAGCTTTCAATATTAGTTGTTGATAATGAAAAGTATCCTGCAAGTTGCCCAACAGCCGCAAGCACAATCGTTTTTAAAGTGTCGCATTTTAATGAAAGTGCAACACCTACACCAATTCCTGCGCCTGTAAGATATTTAATAAATGTCGCACCATCTCTTAATATTTTACTTAAATTTTTTGTAAATTCAATAGTTTCAGGAAGCAAATATTTTGCAAGCGTATCAATGATTGTTGCAACAATAAGTGTTGCAAATAATCCATACGCCATTCCATTTAATGTTGTAATGAAAAAATCAAGCACCACATTCTTTTTCTTTTGTTCTACTTCTTGTACTTTATCTTTCTTGTTCTTTTTTTGTTTCATATTTTAGCCTATTTAAATTCTATTGGTGAAACCCCTTCTGCTTTAAATTCACCATTTAAATATTTTGATATTGCAATAACACTTGCTTTTTGATATCCATATACACATACATATTTTTGAGTATTACTAGGATATCTTAAATAGTCATATGGAGTATCTAATGCAATAACAAGAGTATCTGACTTCTTTTGTAAAATTGTCATAACGAGTGATGCACTATTTGCATAAGCTTTTGTATGAACATTTGACATTGCAACTACTACTTGATCATAAGAATTAAGCATTCCAAATACTTCATTAATTTGCGTATTTGTAGCATTTTCTGATACAGTGTAATAATCACATTTTGTAAATCCTTGTTCTAACAAATATTTGCATGCATAAGCTCCAAGTGAATTATCACCTACTCCAAGAGTATAACTACATTTTGGAGATATTATTAAAACACTTTTTTCTTTATCAAGTCCAGCAAATTCTTCAGTCATTTTTAATTCTGTTAGACTTTTCATTGCAAATTCATTATTAAGTTCTTCATGTTTTTGAAGTAATTCTGAAATATCGTTATTAGGTGCTATATAATCATCTAATAAGCCATATTTAAGTTTCTTTAATAAAATTCTTTTTACTGAATCATTTATTCTATCTTCTGAGATTTCACCACTCTTAACAGCATTAATTAAAGCAGTGTGAGCATTTCTTGGAGTATCGTTTGATGTATAAAGCAAAATGTCAACACCAGCTTTTACAGCTTGAAGTGCTAAGCTTGATGCATTACCAAAACTATTTAATGCACCCATTTGCATACCATCAGTAATAATTAAGCCATCATATCCAAGTTCTTTTCTTAAAAGATTTGTTAATACTTTTTCTGATAGTGTTGCAGGTAATTTATCATCAATTGCACTAAAGATAATGTGTGTTGTCATTATTGCATCTATTCCAGAGTGGATGGATGCAACAAATGGTGCAAGTTCAATTTTATATAAATCTTCTTTTGATGATGTAATTACTGGAAGTCCTGTATGTGAATCAACTGATGTATTACCATGGCCTGGGAAGTGTTTAGCAGTAGCCATTACTTTGCTATCTTTCAGTCCTTCAATTAAATAAACTCCACATTTTGCAACTAAGAATGGATTTTCTCCATAACTTCTTGCACCGATTACTGGGTTTGCAGGATTATTATTTACATCAAGTACTGGTGCAAAGTCAACATTTATTCCGTAATTTCTAAGTTCTAAACCTATTGCTTTACCTTCTTCATAAAGTAAACTTGAATCACTTAAAGCTCCCATCGCCATATTTGATAAGAAATGTGTACCACCATTTGTAAGTCTTACTACACGACCACCTTCTTGGTCAATTGTTATAAATGCTGGGACCCCATTTGATGCAATACATGCATTTTGAATATCATTAGACATCTTAGCAATTGTTGATGGGTTAGATACATTCGCACCCATATAAATTACATTACCGAAATTATAGTTTTTGATTACACTATCTAAAGTAGATGTGTATGTTGTGCCATTAAATCCAACCGCAAACATTTGTCCTACTTTTTGCGATAATGTCATATTATTTAGGATTTCTTCTACTTTAAGTAAATCCTGTTCGGTATATCCAGAAGGAATATTTTGTTTTACTTCAACAACAAATGTTGCTTCAATTCCTTCATAACCTGTTTTAGCAGTTATTTCAACAATACCTTTATTTACTCCAAGAACAAGTCCATCTTCAACTAAAGCAATTGATTCATCACTTGATTCCCAAATAAACTCTGTACTATCAAAGTTAATTG
>CAJGCS010000166.1 GCA_904501965.1 uncultured Bacilli bacterium
AGTTGCTAAATCAGAAAATTCATATCATATTGGATTTAAAATTTGCGATATGTACTCAAGCGAATATAGTGAGGGCGATGAAATCCCAAGTGATAAGTTACTTTATAATGACAAACTGTATCATAAATTTGACTATATTGCTGGTGAAGATTATGATCAAGAAATCAAAAAAGATATTAAAGTAATATTAGAAGACGAACAAATTGATTTAATCATCAAACATCTGATTGATTATTTATTTGGAACAGAAGAAGAATTTGGAATTAAGATGAATGTAAAGCATTATGCTAAAGATATTGGTTTTTATGAAAAAGAAGTAGATGTCTTTGGCTTAGATGCGATTAGACATATGAATGACGTTAAAAATTTACTTATTGCATTCCAAATTGTTTGCGTAATTAGTTTTGTCTTTGGCCTTGGAATTTTAGCGTATTTAATTCTTAGAATTGGACAAATAAGACATATTGTTTTTGAATACACAATGTTCTTCCATGCTATATTCTTTACTACTATTTCAATTTTATTTATGATTGTTTTAGTATCAACAATTGTAAAGAATAATGGTTCGACACCTGTTCTAGATGACTTTATGTTAATTGGATGGACGTATCTACATTATTTATTCTTCCCATTCCAACCAGATAAAATCGAAGCTTCAGTACTTGCAGACATCTTACCGGAGTTGCTAGACACAAGAATATTTATAATGATGACATGTATTGTTATCGTATCAACAATTTCATTACAAGTAGTATGGTTAATATTTACTTTAATTGCTAAAATTTTTGGTGGTCAAATTGGAAACAAAATTAAACAAAAGAAATATTCAACTAAAATTATTACAGAATAATAATATTCCGTATATTGTAAATGAAGCTAAAACTAATAGATTATCTCTAAGATTTAATCGCGAAGGTGTACTCGTAGTTAGAAAACCAATACATATGCCTTGTGATAAAATGGAACTTTTTATTGAAAAAAATATTGAATGGGTTTTAAAAAACTATTCCGTATACAAAAAAGTAGAAAGAAATTATCTTGATGAGGAAGAATATTTATATCTTGGGAAAAAGTATTATCTTTCAATTAATGAAAATAAACATCAAGCAGTTCACTTACATGAAAATAAAATGTATGTGTTTGTTCCAAAAAATCAAACTGCCGAAAAAGTAATTGAAAAATGGAAAAAAGAAGAGGCTGAAAAAGTTTTATCAGAGATTTTGTATGCTTGTTTTAAAAAGATGGATGAATATTTTAATATTTATCCGAAACTTGAAATAAAAGCGTATAAAGCTAGATGGGGAACTTGCTATCCTAAAAAAAATAAAATCTCACTTAATCTTTCATTAATTCATGTGGATATCGATTTAATTGAATATGTTATGTTTCATGAACTTTGTCATTTCATTCATTTAGATCATAGTCCTTTATTTCATAAGACACTAAGAAAGTATGTTCCTGATGAGACTAAGAAAAGACAACGCTTAAAAAAATATAAATGTTACTATAAGTAAACCTAAAATAGGTTTACTTTTTTGCATGTTACAAAACTAAACAGGATTCGACATAATACGGGAAAAACAATTGAGTTCTCTGTAAAACAATGTCAAGATATGTCGAAATATAGAAGCTAGAAAAATTTTTTTTATTTATTAATATAAAATATGTTGTTTTTACTTTAAACCTTTGGTTTAATTATAGTATCTTCATTAAAAATTAGAAAGGTGATGAATAAATGCAATGAATGTATATTCCTCAAAAATAAAAGGAAATAGTGTATTTGACAAAAATACTCTATTAAAAAGATTAAATGATTTTAGTGGCAATACCAGCTTTTATTCTTATTTCTTAAAAAGAAAAAGAATTGAAAAGGGAATGAAATTAGAAGATGTTTCATCAGGTATTTGTAGTATTAGTTATTTAAGCAGAATTGAAAATAATCAATCAAAACCTGATGAAGATAGTTTAAAACTGCTTTTCGAAAGACTTGATTTAAACTATGAAGAAATTAAAGAAAAAAGAGAACATAATGTTTTCGAGGGCCTTGTCAAAAAGGAACTTTCACAAAGTAAGGGTGACGTTTTAAACGAAATTAACAGCATTATTATTTCAAATGCTTATACATCGATTGAACTAGACTTGCTTGTTTCGTATAGTTCATTACTTGATAAAAATTATGATGAAACAAGATTTATATTGTCAAAGCAAGAAGTAAATTTATCATTATTTAACAATTATGAAATGATATTTTACATTTATCTATTTTGTAGATACTTACATGAAACCAATCAAAACCTAAGAGCATA
>CAJGCS010000167.1 GCA_904501965.1 uncultured Bacilli bacterium
ACATTTACTATAAACTATATTCTTGATGGTGGATCTTTTGAAGGTGATGTTGATAGTTCATTTACTGAAAATGTAGGTCTTGAAACTCTACCAACTCCAACTAAAGAAGGTTTTAACTTTATGGGTTGGTATTTAAATGATCAATTAGTTGAATCTATTAGTAAAGACATAAATACCGATGTAACATTAACTGCTAAGTGGGAAGAAATCTATATTCCAAAAACATTTACTATAAACTATATTCTTGATGGTGGATCTTTTGAAGGTGATGTTGATAGTTCATTTACTGAAAATGTTGGTCTTGAAACTTTACCTTTACCTCTTAAAGATGGTTTTAACTTTATGGGTTGGTATTTAAATGATCAATTAGTTGAATCTATTGATAAAGATGTAAATACCGATGTAACATTATATGCTAAATGGCAAATGATTTTAGATATTGATGCATCAATAGAAATCATTAATTTAATAAATGCTCTTCCATATCATACAACATATAATGATTATGATGAAATTGAATTTATTAAAAATAAATATGATTCTTTAAGCATTGAAACTAAAGAACTTATTACAAATATAGACGAATTAAATAGAAAAATTAATGAACTAGAAAATATTGAAAACAACATAAATGAAATTACATATGTACTTGGTGATAACATTTATACATCTAAAGAAGAGTTATTCAATAATTTCTTTAGTGATTTCTATAAATATATCATTACTTATCATGGTGATGAATATTTAAAAGATAATTCTGTTATTAATATAAACAGTATTGAAGAATTTGTTAATCTTGCAGGTGACTTTGATGGTGCTGGTTATTCTAACCTTTATGGAATCGGACACCTTGCAGGTAGATATATGTTAGTTAAAGACTTAAATGGTATCTTAGAAAACCAACCAACAAGTGGTTTCTTTGGATACTGCTATCAAAACGGTTTATATGAATATTTACTTCCTTTCTTTATTCGTTTCTTTGCATACTGGAGAATTGATGAAAAATATGCAAATCAAAACAACTATGGAGCTGATATATTTGCAGAAGGATGGGCTCCTACAGTTGACATTGCGAAGTTCTTTTATTATGATGAAAATAACCTTCCAACTAAAGCATTATATACTGATAGAATGATTGACTGCTTTAGTAATATTGCTAGTGTTGTATATACAAGTCTACCTTCAACTCCTGTAGAAGGAATGCTTCTTCCAACAAACCTAAAATTAAGAGGCTATGTATTTGAAGGATGGTATGATAATCCTTTATTTAATGGAGAACCTATTAAAGAAATAACTGATACATCTAAAAAGATTATTCTTTATGCAAAATGGAGTAAAGATATATCTTCAGTTGATAAAGATTCTGCAGAACTAGTTGATGTTTATATTAATAACTTAACAACAACTGTTGCAAATTTAAATAAACAAACTGTTAAATATGTAAGAGATATGTATGATGCACTTTCAGATGATGCAAAAAAACAAGTTAAAACTTATAATACTTTAATTGAGTTAGAAGAAAGATATGCAGACTTTTTCTTAAATCCAATTACTGTAAATGTAAGCACAAAAATAGATGATGAACTTACTCTTGAATTTATCAAAAATGATTTTATTTCTGACTTCAATACTTATACAAACTCAAGTATTACAAACCCAGATCAATTTGTAAGTGGTAAATATACGTATATGAAAAAAATGAGTAATTTCTTCAAGAATGATGCAAACTATTCTAAATGGGGATATTTACTAGATGTATTATACGAAGAAGGTTGTTTTGCAGGTCTAGAAATTCAAATAAATAGAATTAAATCAAAAGGTAGTGGTGACTTAGAATATGTTACAGCTGCACTTGGATTATTATTGCAAGCATCTGACGGCTCAACAAATAGCGAGGTTTTAGTAGACTACAGTCAAAAAGATAAAATTGACTCTGTATTAAATTCATATGGAACATATCAAATGATATTTGAAAAAGCTATCTATTTACCATCTATTAATATTAATGGTTATGAATTCTTAGGTTTTTATGATAGTAATAATAATTTAGTTACAAAAGCACACGAGAATATGGATACTAATTTAGTTGCAATATATAAAAAGAAATAAAACCAAAAAACAACTATTAATCTTTTGATTAATAGTTGTTTTTAATTTATTCATTCACATATGTACTAAATGTATATTCTACATAATCTTTATCTTTAAATATGAGTTTATACACATAGATTTTATTCAACTTAA
>CAJGCS010000168.1 GCA_904501965.1 uncultured Bacilli bacterium
AAGCGAGCCGCAAGGCGTCTCTTTTTTTATAATAATAAGTTATCTATTCATAAAATCCATTTTTTCAAGTAAATTCCATTCGAACGTAACTAACACAACCTATTTACTTGTTTTTGTTGTTAACGTTGTAGTAGCTCCATATTCAGTTTTTGTTCCTACTGTCTTATAAGCTTTTATACACAACTTATAACTTGTATTTCTCTTTAATTTTGTATATGTATAATAGTTATTTTTTGTTGTTGCAACTTTTACCCACTTTTTATTTTGATATCTATACACTACATAACCAGTTGCTCCACTTACTTTTTTCCATGTAGTCTTAATTGCAGTTTTTGATGCTACTGATTTCTTAAACTGTGTTACCTTAGCAGGTTTAGTAAGCGTTGTTAGTGTAGGGAAGGATATGGATAAATACTTTTGTCCATTTACTTCTTCATATGCATTAATAGCAAATTGATATGTTGTTCCTGATTTCAAACCAGTTACAGTATATGAATTTGTTGTATTATAGTAATCCTTATACACATGTTTTATATTTTTCCATTTACCATTTACTTTTTGATATATATAATATCCATTAATGTCTGCTTGTTCATTCCATTGTAGTTTAATAGATGCTACACCTCTTGCAGTATCTTTAAATCCTTTTACCTTAGCTGGAAGAACATTTACACTAAACTGTGCTAACATACCCGAATTAGTTCTAGCTGTAATAGTTGCAGCACCAAGCCCCGTTCCTGTCACTTCACCCCTTTGATTAACTGAAACTATCTTACTATTACTTGTAGTATAATATACCGAATCAGTTGAATTAGATGGAGTTATAGTAACTGGCATTTTAGCAACTGAACCCATTCCTAGTTTTATGCTCTTCTTACTAAAAGCAATCTTAGTTGATGGCACAGTAGTCATATTCTCCACTCTAAAGAATTTTGTATTATATCCTGTATCAATTTGTCTAACAAACTCATTGTTACTATATGCCTTTACTAACACACCTTCCTTAGCACATCCTATAGATGAAAATGGATTTGAATTACTCACATTAATATTCGCTTTTAAAATAACTGTTTTAAGATTTTTACATCCGTTGAATATGCCACCATCAAGCTCCACAACAGAAGATGGAATCGTAATCTCTTCAAGCGACGTACAATTCATAAATGTACTACTAGATATTTTTTTAAGTCCTTCATTTAATGTTACTTTCTTAAGCGCACCACACCCACTAAAAGTATATTTTCCAATTGCATTCACGCTTTTAGGAATTTCAATTTCTTCTAATGCTTTACAATTCGAAAATGAATCATATATAATTTCATTTATCTTATTGCCTTTAAATGTTACTTTTTTAAGACTAGTACATCCCGTTACAAAACATCTTGGGATCACCTCAACATTAGCTCCTACAGAGATTTTTTCTAATGAAGTACATTTTCCAAACACGTTATATCCTAATGATTTAACTTTATTTGGTATAGTTATTTCAGTTAATGACGTACAACCATTAAACACACTTTCTCCAATCTCTGTTACCGTACTTGGAATCGTAATATTTTTCAATGCTGAGCATCCTTGAAAAGCTCCATAAGATCCTGTTTGTCCGGATATTTTAGTTAAACCTTCTGATAGTTTCACAGTAGTTAAAGCATAACACTTAGCAAATGCTCCTGTAGGTATTTCTTTAACCCCACTGCCAATTGTAACATTACTTAATACGCTACAATCTCTCCCCATTTGAAAACCTATTTCCTTAACACTATTTGGAATTACTAATGTCTTCAATGCTTTATTCTCAGCAAAAGCATAATCATCTATTGAAATTACAGTAGTTGGTATATTAACCTTTTGCATATATGTTTTTCCAAAAAATGATTTATATCCTAATTTTGTTACCTTATATCCCCCTAAAGTTTTAGGGATGGAAACAACCAACTCATCACCTGTATAAGAATTAATTGTTGCTGTCTTAGCATTTTTATCTACCGTATAGTTATAGTAACCATATGTATCAGCTTTAGCTTCACCTACATACATAAATACAGAAATAATTGCAACAACTATAATACTTAACAAGTGTTTTTTAGCTACTACTTTTTTCATTGTATATCCTCCTGTCTCTTTTGTAAGCTCCCTTAAGTATTTAACATTCCCTCTAACATTAATCACTTATCGTTCTGTTATTACTTGCTAGTCTTAGAAGTCAAAATAGTTGTAGCA
>CAJGCS010000169.1 GCA_904501965.1 uncultured Bacilli bacterium
AGATCTTCCTAAAAATGTAATAGGAATACTTGCGGATTGTCCTTATAACAAACCTAAAGATATTATAGTAAAAGTAGTAAAAGATATGCATTTATCACCAAAAGTATTTTATCCATTTATTAAGCTTGGCGCAAAACTATATGGACATTTTGATTTAGAAGCATCATCTCCAGTTGAATCAGTAAAAGAAACTTCTATTCCGGTTATACTAATTCACGGGACAAGTGATGATTATGTACCTTGTCATATGAGTGAAAAATTATATGAATCATGTGTTAGTAAAAAGAAACTTGTAACAATAGAAGAAGGAGAACACGGGACAAGTTATTTAAAAGATCCTGATAAATATGTTAAAGAATTAGAAGAGTTTGTAAGTAGTTTGTATTTATAAAAAAAAGATACTATACTGTTGAAAAAATAAACGTTTTGTGGTAAAATATCATAAAATATAAAAAATAATAAAGGAGGGTAGAATTTCAAAGAAAAAATCTTGAAGTTCTGCTTTTTTTTGCGAGGTGTAAGTTATGAAAGGTTTATTAACATTAAAAGATTTACATAAAGATAAAATATTAGAATTGATTGAGTATGCGTTACAAATTAAAAACGGGTTAAAGGTAAGTTATCCCGGTAAGAAAGTTGTAACCCTTTTTTATGAGAACTCAACTAGAACTCACTACTCATTTCAATGTGCACTTCTTAATTTAGGTATTAATGTTATTCAATGCAATACTGAAACTTCATCTGTTCAAAAGGGTGAAAGTTTATATGATACTGTACGCACATTTGAATACTTAGGTGTTGATGGTGTTGTTATTCGATCAAGTCAAGATGAATATTTTAAAGAACTTGAAAATATTAATATACCAATCTTTAATGGCGGAGATGGTAAGTCAAATCATCCAACTCAATCCTTACTTGACCTTATGACAATTTATGAAGAATACGGAAAGTTTGAAGGCCTTAAATGCTGTATTATTGGCGATATTGCTCATTCACGCGTTGCCCATACTAATATTGAAGTTATGGAACGTCTTGGTATGGAAGTATATATATCTGGCCCAGAAGAATTTATTGATGATTCTGCCAAATATATTCCATTTGATGAAGCAATAAAAACAATGGATGTAATAATGTTATTAAGAGTTCAATTTGAACGTCATGAAGAAAAAATGGAAATGACTATAAGTGACTATCACGCAAGATATGGTCTTACAAAAGAAAAAGTTGATTGTATGAAAGAACATGCGATAATCATGCATCCAGCCCCTGTTAATAGAGGTGTTGAAATTGCTGATGATGTTGTTGAATGTAGTAAAAGTAGAATCTTTAAACAAATGGCAAATGGCGTTTATATTAGAATGGCTGTTGTATCTAGTGCACTGGATGGTAAACTATGATTTTAATAAAGAATGGTTTTATTGTTTTAGATAATAAACTTATAAAAAAAGATATCTTAATTGAAAATGAGTTTATAAAAAGAATAGATACACAAATTGAATGCGACTGTGAAATAGTTGATGCAAGAGGATGCTTAGTAATACCTGGCGCAGTTGATGTACATGTACATTTAAGAGAACCTGGCTTTGAATATAAAGAAACAATTAAAACAGGAACACTTTCAGCGGCAAGTGGTGGTGTTACATCAGTTATGTCAATGCCAAATTTAAAACCTTGCCCAGATTCACTAGAACATTTAAAAGTTCAACTTGATATTATTAAGAAAGATGCAGTAGTAAATGTTTATCCTTTTGGTAGTGTTAGTGTTAATGAAGAAGATAAAGAATTATCAAACATTGATGAAATGCATGAATATGTATATGGTTTATCTGATGATGGAAGAGGTGTAAATAACCTTGAATTATTAGAAGAAGCAATGAAACTTGCAAAAAAATATAACCTTACAATTGCAAGCCATGCAGAAGATAATATATATAAATATGCACCAGCAGGTGAATATGTTGCAGTAAGAAGAGAAATTGAACTTGCAAAAAAAATTGGATGTAAGTATCATTTCTGTCATATGTCAACAAAAGAATCATTTGATGCAATAAGAAAAGCACGCCTTGAAGGCTTTACAAATATAACTTGTGAAGTTGCTCCACATCATTTAGTCTTAAATGAAACACAAATTGTTAATGCAAACTTTAAGATGAATCCACCGCTAAGAAGTGAAGAAAATCGCCTTGCAACGGTTGAAGCATTACTTGATGGAACAGCA
>CAJGCS010000170.1 GCA_904501965.1 uncultured Bacilli bacterium
TGGTAAAGCACCGACTAGCTGAGGAGAGAAAGCTACATATAAAGGATGATAGTTATATCCTTCGCCATACATTGTTGATGTTGCAAATGGGTTTTTACCAAATATCCATTCTATTTGATCGAACACAATTTGTTTTAAATTTTCATCATTTAAGAATTTTGCAATCATTGATACTGCTTTTGTTTTACTTAGAAGGGTTGCATGGAATCCTCTTCGTTGAATTGATACTGGGAATATTCTTACATAGGCATTATCTGAAACTTTTCTACCCATTGATATTTGTTTTTGAAGTTTAATAAGTGCTTCTTCTTTTGTACCATATGCAGGTGGGACAGTAAAACGTTCCATGTTAAGTTTGTCAAGAATATATATATGTCCTGGCAATACTCTATAAGGAATAGAATCATTTATTGTAGATAAAACATACTCTTTATATAGATTAATTCCTTCTACTAGTTCATTATATAAACTACCTTCTTTTAAAACTTGTGCAAGCATAACAAGCCCTTGTACAGGTGAGTTCTCATGTCCGCGATGTTCATAAGTTAATATATATTTATGATTTGGGTCTTCGTAGAAAAAGCCTTTTATTTTTTCATCGCCTATACCTAATGTTTCTTGACAAGATAATACTATTTTTGCATAGTCTTTTGCAATATTTAAATACTCAATATCATTTGTTAATTCATATAATTCACATGATGCAATAATTCCATGTCCTGCAACTTGCGAATCAATATTTGGTCCCCATCTTTTTGTATAGATTCCATTTTCATAACCAACTTTTGCAAATGTAAAGTCTTCTATCGAAGCACGTTTGCACCAGTTACTAAATGTTTCATCAACATTTTTAAACAAAATTGCTCCTTTTGCAAGAGCAGCTGCTGAAGTAAAGTTTTCAAATGGACCATTTTCCGCAACATTTAAAGCAGTACTTTTATTATCTGGTGTAAGAACATTATCTCTCCAAACATTATATAAAACTGCCATAGCACGCATACCATCACCAAAGCGTGTTCTAAGTAACCAATTAAGTCCTACTTTAGCTTCTTCTAATAATCTTTCATATAAATCAATATCAGTATCTTTATAACAATTAGCAAGATCTAAAATAGCATGAGCCATTTCTGCAGTACAAATTTCAAACTGAGATACATCCCCTGCATCATGCCATCCACCAAACACAGGAACACTACTTCCATTTGGATGAACTGTACGACAATTTAAGTGACAAGGAGAATGGACACCTTCAACATCTTCCCCACAGCGAAGTGTTCTTAAAAAGCTTAAACTTTTCCAAATTGATGAATCATATGCTTTATTATCAATAGCAAATGGTTTTGTAGTTTTATTTCCAACCTTTAGGATATATTCACCAGGTGTTTTAAATGTTGAAAAATCAAGTCTCAAAAAGTTACCTTTTTCTAACACAACTTCATCAGTTTTATTTTCGAAAACAACATTATTATTTAAATCATATATATAAAAATTAGTTTCGCCATCATTACTAGCTAAAGCAACCTTTGCTTGATCAACAAAATAACCAACATGAGAATAAGCAATTCGGTCTTCTAACTTCCATCCTAAATCATAATCAAGGTCTACTTTTTCTGCAATTACTTTATGTACTTCTACTTTTATTTCTGGAAGTGCTTCTGGCGGACACCCCATCATAAAACAAGTTATTTGTATTTGTTCTATATTTAATTCTTTTAAAGAAGCTAATTCCCATGTAATATGATTTAGGGTATTTGGTTCTAAGCTTGGTGCATTTGTAATCCATTTACCACTTCCAAACACACCTAAATGAAAATAGAAGTTTTTATAACCTGAGGCGATAGGATTAATATAAAAGCTAAGTCTATTATATTTTGATAAATCTAAATGTTTTGTATTTATAATTACACTTAATGTTGGACGAGGATTTTTTCCTTCCGCAAAAGTATTACCATATATTACTAATTTATTATTTTCAATTTTTACATCTAATTCTTCTTTATGTGAAATATTATTTTTTGATGTTCCATCAAATACTATCTTACTTTCATATACATTTTTATTACGCCATCTTGTTGATGAATCTTCATTTATATCTGCATTAATAAATTTATGCGCATTTCTACTTATATTTTTTAGTTCTTCCAATTTTTTCATAAAGCACCTCTTTTTTTATTATTATATCATATAAATTACTTTATTCAAATAAAAAAA
>CAJGCS010000171.1 GCA_904501965.1 uncultured Bacilli bacterium
CGAATATCAATAAAACGCATTGCCATATCATAGAAATCTACTTCAGGATGTTCATATAATACCCACATAATCTTTGCAGCATCCATTGCAGAACCTCCACCAAATGCAATAATTGCATCAGGTTCAAATTCTTTCATAAGTTTTGCCCCTTCTTTTGCACAAGCAAGAGTTGGGTCTGGTTCTACACTATAATATGTTGTATAAGAAATTTTCATTTCTTCAAGTTTTTTAGTAACTGGATTTAAATATCCATTTTTAAATAAGAAGTTATCTGTAACAATGAATACACGTTTCTTTCCTAAAACATTTTTTAATTCTTCAAGTGCAACAGGAAGGCAACCTCTTTTAATATATATTTTTTCAGGAGTTCTAAACCAAAGCATATTTTCTCTTCTTTCTGCAACAGTTTTAATATTTAATAAGTGTTTTACACCGACATTTTCAGATACACTATTACCGCCCCAAGATCCACATCCAAGAGTAAGTGACGGAGCAAGTTTAAAGTTATATAAATCACCAATACCACCGTGTGATGATGGAGTATTAACTAAAATTCTACATGTTTTCATAGCATGAGCAAATTTATTTAGTTTTTCTTCTTCAGTTACTGGATTAATATAAATACTTGATGTATGTCCAAAGCCACCATCAGCTACAAGTCTTTCAGCTTTTTTAATAGCGTCTTTAAATGTTTTTGCATGATACATTGCAAGAATTGGTGATAGTTTTTCATGTGCAAATTCTTCTGATAATTCAACACTTCTAACTTCGCCAATTAATACTTTTGTTGTACTTGGTACACTAATACCAGAAAGTTCTGCAATTTTACAAGCAGTTTGGCCAACAATCCTTGCATTAAGCGAACCATTAATAATAATAGTTTTACGAACTTTTTGAAGTTCTTCTTTATTTAAGAAGTAACATCCTCTTCTTGCAAATTCTTCTTTTACAGAATCATAAATATCATCTAAAACAATAACAGATTGTTCTGATGCACAAATCATACCATTATCAAATGTCTTAGAGTGAATAATTGAATTAACTGCAACAAGTACATCTGCACTTGAATCAATAATAACTGGAGTATTACCAGCACCAACACCAATAGCAGGAGTACCACTTGAATATGCAGCTCTTACCATACCAGGACCACCTGTTGCAAGAATAATATCAGAATCCCTCATAACAGCAGTTGTAAGTTCAAGGCTTGGAACATCAATCCAAGCAATAATACCTTCTGGTGCGCCAGCTTCAACCGCAGCTTCTAAAACAATTTTAGCAGCTTCAATTGTTGATTTTTTTGCACGTGGATGGGGACTAATTATAATACCATTACGTGTTTTAAGGGCAAGTAATGTTTTAAAAATAGCTGTAGAAGTTGGATTTGTTGTAGGAATAACGGCACCAATTACACCAATTGGCTCTGCGATTTTCTTTATACCAAACGCTTTGTCCTCTTCAATTATTCCACAAGTTGGAGTATCTTTATATGCATTGTAAATATATTCTGAAGCATAATGGTTTTTAATAACCTTATCTTCAACAACACCCATACCAGTTTCTTCAACTGCAATTTTAGCAAGTTTAATTCTTGCATTGTTAGCAGCAAGCGCAGCTTTCATAAAAATATAATCTACTTCTTCTTGAGTATATTTTGCAAACTTTTCTTGAGCTTCTTTTACCTTCTTTAAAGCTATTTTAAAAGTCTCTAAGTTTTCAACGATTTGATAAACACTCATAATTAATCACCTTTTATATATTTTTTTATATCTTTTTTATTATTATATCACATGAAATTAAATTTTACTCAAAACTTGCAAAAATCTAAAGAAAAAAGCAGTTTAAAAAACTGCTTTTTATAATATTCCAGTATATCTTAAGATTTCATTAATAATAATGAATCCCATTAAGCCATATAATGCAAATAATCCAACTGTATGAATAATATTTTCTACTTTTGGACTAGGACGTTTTCTTGTAATTAATTCAATGAATAAGAAAATAATACGTCCACCATCAAGTGCAGGAAGTGGTAATAAATTAACAAAACCAATATTTACACTTAAGAAAGCAAAGATAAAAATTACTTGATTGAAACCTTCAGAAATACTCATTGTGATAAGATCATAAATACCAATAATACTACTGAAGTCATCAATACCTACTTTTGCGACTGGATTAAATAATAACCCTAG
>CAJGCS010000172.1 GCA_904501965.1 uncultured Bacilli bacterium
CCATTAATAATTGCATCAATTGCGTATTCGCCATCACACATAATTTTTGATAAAATTTGGTTGTAATCATATTTTTCAACGCCACTTGAGGCGCCACCATGTATATTTACAACAATTATATCTGCACCTTTATTTTTTAAATCAGTACAAATTCTTTTTGCACGAACTTCAATATCATTTTTAATTAGATAAGGTGCATAGAAACTAGCTCCAATTGAACTTGATACATCGCCAATGAAACTAAAAATACCAATGTTTATTCCTTCTTTTTCAACAATGATTGACTCATAAATGTTACCACCATCAAGAAGTAAAAGTTTGTTAGTACTTCTTTCGATAATATTAGCATTTAAAAGTGGGAAATTTGCCTCACCATTTGATACATCATTATCAAAATATTTAAGAATCTTAGGTAAACCCCAGTCAAACTCATGGTTACCAATCCCCATGCAGTCAAAATCCATTTCATTCATTGCATCAATTACTGCTCTACCCTCAGTTAGATTTGAAATAGCAGTTCCTTGGAACATATCTCCATTTCCAATAAGTAAACAATCATCTTCAGGATTTTTCATTCTTTCGTTATCAATCATTTTAGCTGTATTAGAAAGGCCACCTTTACCATATTCATCTTGTTCAATATAACCGTGAGTATCATTTAACTCAAATATATTTAGAGTAAATATATTTGATTCGTTTACTTGAGTTAAAATAATAACGAATTCATCTGTAAAACCTTTATAATTTACTGTTAATGTGTGTGTGCCAGGTTTTGATAATTTATCTAAATCATCTTTTGATAACATCTCTAAGCTAAGTGGAACTTTTTCAATTATATCATTGTCTAAATATAATTTAAGTTTATAGTCAGTTAAATTAAATTCCTCAATATAAAATGTATTATCACTTGCTTTAATATCTACATCTATTCTAACAATATTGGCATTTACTTCGCTTGTTGTACATGAACTAATAAACATTAGTCCAATTAATATGAATAATGAAAATAATACTTTATTTATTCTTTTTATATTTTTTACTTGTTTTAACATTTTTCTTATCCTTAATACTATCTTGTTTTTCTTCTTTAATAATATTTGTTTTCTTTAAAAGTTTACCGAAAAAACTAATAACAGGTCCATATGTAAATGCTGCTATAATAGAACCAATTCCAAATGTAGCTCCTAAAAGTAAACCTATTATATAGAAAATAATATCATTTATAATTTTAATTCCCCAAAATGGAATTTTTGTTGCCTTTTGAATTTTAATTAAAATTCCTTCAAGTGGAGATATACCACGATTCCCATAAATATATAATGCAATTCCAAAACCTCCAAATAAAATTGCTAAGAATGTATAAAGTAGTTGCAAAAGTAAATAAACAACCTTTGGTATACTTATCCATTCAACTGAAGGTATAAATGAAAGTGATTCAATATATTCATAGTTTAAATTAGGAATAATATTTATTTTAAATAAAAATGAAATTATGATTCCTAAAAAAATCGCCATTAAAAATGTTCCAACTCCAATTGCATTACGATCAATTATTAACAAAACAATAAATGCTATTACGCCAATAATAATATTTGTAATACCAGTGTCTAAACTTGTTAATATAGAAAGTCCTTGGTTTAGAGTATAAATAGCGTCACTTCCAAAATGTGAGTTATTAAAAAACACAGATGAAAATGCCATTATAATAATACCTAATATTAAACATAAGTAGTTTTTATAATTATTAAGAAACCATTTTTTCATTTGCTTTACTTCTTTCTATTATTTTTGCTTTAGTTTCATAAATACTATTCTTTAAAATTATTTCATTAACGCTATCACAAATAATTACGCCTGATAATGGATTTTTAATAGAAATAATATTCCCTTTTATATCTGCATTAACTGTAGAATATTCAAAAGCTAAATCAGCATTAACAAGTTCACAATTTATTAATTTTAAATTTTCACAGTAACAAAAAGGTTGCGTGCTGTCAATCTTACAATTTTCTAAAGTTACATTTTTAGAATACCAAGCAAGATATGCCCCTTTAATATAAGAATCTTTTACATAAACATCTTTCGCATGCCAAAAAGCATCTTTCGTATCCAAAAAAGAATTAGTAATTTTCACATTATCATTATATTGAAAAGAATACTTTCCATTCATTTTTATGTTATCAATTGTA
>CAJGCS010000173.1 GCA_904501965.1 uncultured Bacilli bacterium
CAACGATTCCTTATTTGTTCCTTATTTACTTTTTTGGTTCCTTATTTGTTCTTTAATTTTAATACAAATAAAAACAGCTAAGAATTAATTCTTAGCTGCATTATATTATTTACTATTCAACTGCAAGTAATAGATAGTAAACTGGTTGGTCACCTTGTTGTACTTCTACTTCTACGTGAGGATGTTTTTCACGAATATATTTTTCTAATGCTGCAACTGTTTTAGGTTTAACGTCACATCCTGGAATGATTGTAACGATTTCAGCATCATAATTCATCATTGAATCAATTAAGTTGTAAGCAGCTTTATTGATATCTTTATTAGATGTAATGATTTTCTTATCTTTAATACCTAAGTAATCACCACATTTAATAGCAACACCATTTAATTTAGAGTTACGTACTGCTGTAGTAATTTGACCACATACAACACGTTTAGTTGCTGCAAACATTTCTACGATGTTTTCTTCAATATCACAATCAGGATTAAATCCCATACAAGCTGAAATACCTTGTTGGATTGAAGTTGTTGGAACAATCTTAGTCACGATACCCTTAGCATTTAAGATTTCAGCAGCTTGTTTAGCTGACATAACAATATTACTATTGTTAGGTAAAATAATACAAGATTTTGGATTTAATTTAGAAATAGCCTTAACGAAATCTTCAATTGAAGGGTTCATTGTTTGTCCACCTGAAATTACAATATCAGCTCTTAATGAAGTGAATAAAGAAGTTAATCCTTCACCAACTGCAACTGTAACGATTGCTTGTTCTTTTCTTTCAGGACGTTTTTCTAAATGTTCATGTTGTTCGTCCATATTTTCAACTTTAATAGTAACGAATTCACCATATTGTTGAGCAAAGTTAAATACATCACCTGGTTTATAAGTATGAACGTGTACTTTAACTAGATCTTCATCATTAACTAATACTACTGAAGCTCCAACTCTTTCTAAAAATTCTCTTAGCTCTTCTTGATTGAATGGAATTTTACCTTCAACTTCTGGAAGAAGTCTCATAACGAATTCAGTACAATAACCAAATTCATCTTCTTCAGAATCTTCTACTTTATCAAATAATACATATTTAGTTTCTTGACTAGCTTGTTCTTTATTAGCTTGTACTGCTTCACCTTTACTAGCAGCCATAAATCCTTCTAAGATTTTAACGATACCAGCACCGCCTGAGTCAACTACACCAGCTTCTTTTAATTGAGCTAAAAGATTTGGAGTGTTTTCTAATGATTCATTAGCTCTTTTTACCATTGCTTCAAATAATTCTTCAATTGAAGCATCTTGGTTATTTGAAGCAAAGCTAACAGCTTCTTCACTAGCTTCTCTAATAACTGTAAGCATTGTACCTTCAACAGGTTTTAATACAGCTTTATAAGCTCTAGCTGTTCCGCTTTCAAAAGCTTTAGCTACATCAGCAAGAACTAGTTCTTGCTTATCTTTCACACCTTCAGCAAAACCTCTGAAGATTTGTGATAAGATAACACCTGAGTTACCACGTGCACCAAGTAATAATCCACGTGAGAAAGTAGATGCCATATCAGAACAACTTGGTGTTTCAACATTAGAAATTGTTTTAACACCATTTTGAATAGTCATCATCATATTAGTACCAGTGTCACCATCTGGAATTGGAAATACGTTTAAAGCGTCGATGTGCTTATAATCATTGGCGATATTGTTAGCACCCGAAATGAAAATACTTTTTAATGTTTCTGCATTAACTTTTTTCATAATATTTACCTCTTTACTATATTTTACACTTTTTAAGTGATATTTGCGTCTTCATTAACTATGTTTATTAAACATAGGTCAAGGGTATTATACATTTTTTTACTTTGTTTGTAAATACCTAGCATGTTATAAGCAAAGCTTATTACTATATTTTTTGCACAAAAGTTAATTTTTTCTACATTTTTTAAAATAAAGGTTGCGTTTTATATTATAAAATGATATTATACTAGAGCATGAGTTCATAAGGAGGTCTTAAAATATGGCAAGAGTTTGTGAATTATCAGGTAGAGGTCCATTAAGTGGAAATAAACGTTCTCACTCATTACGTTCTACTAGAAGAAAATGGAATGTTAACTTACAAAAGAAAACAATCGTAGTGAATGGTAAAAAAGTTAGAGTTAAAGTATCTACTAGAGCTTTAAGATCACTTAATAAACAACAA
>CAJGCS010000174.1 GCA_904501965.1 uncultured Bacilli bacterium
CTAATTCGAAGCCTTCTGGTCTAATACCAATATAAACTTCTTGATTAGCTATACCAGCAGCATTTCCGATTGCAGCATCACCAATATAAACTTTTTCGTTTTCTACTTTACCAACAAACACATTGATAGGTGGAGTACCTAAGAAGTTTGCAACGAATAAGTTAACCGGATTATCATAAACAACTTGAGGTGCATCAATTTGTTGAACAACACCTAATTTCATAACTACGATTAAGTCAGAAATACTCATAGCTTCTTCTTGGTCGTGTGTTACGAAAATAGTAGTGATACCAGTTGATTGTTGAATACGTTTAATTTCTTCACGAGTTTGTAATCTTAAACGAGCATCTAAGTTTGATAATGGTTCATCTAATAATAAGATTCTTGGCATTTTAACTAATGCACGAGCGATAGCAACACGTTGTTGTTGACCACCTGATAATTCACTTGGTTTTCTTTCCATTAATTCATCAATTTGAACAAGTTTAGCAGTTTCATAAGCTCTTTCTAACATAGCTTGTTTAGACATTTTTTCATCAACCTTTAAGTTTTGTAAAGGGAATAAAATGTTTTGTTTAACAGTCATATGAGGATATAACGCATAGTTTTGGAAAACTAAACCAACTCCTCTGTTTTCTGGAGATAACTCAGTAACATCATCTTCACCGAAGAATATTTTACCTCCTGTAGGTTTTTGTAAACCACTGATCATGTATAATGTAGTAGATTTACCACATCCTGAAGGTCCTAATAGACCAACTAATTTTCCGTCAGGTAATTCAAAAGAAAAATTATTTACAGCAACCACATCTGTTCCATTTTTCTTATCTCTGCTTGGAAAAACTTTTGTCAAATTTTCTAAAGTAACTTTCATTTTTTATTTCCTCCGTGTGATTTTATTCTTCGATGCCTAAGATTGCATTTGAAGTTATATTGAATACTTGAATAGCCATACCAATACCAGTTAACACATAAGTGAAAACCATTGATAATTTAATTGCTTTTAAACACTCTATACCAGTGTAACCATCTGGTTTATTAAGTAAATTTTTTATGAATAAGCTTAAGAATCTATCAGTTTCATCTAAACTTGTTACAACATCAGATTTTTCAAACATTGCTAAAAATACAACAAAACCAACCATTAAAAGAATTGCTCCACCCTTTAATGAGAAAACCAAGATTTTGTTTTCTTTTTTAACTTCTGATAATATTGCTAAAATACCTGCACCAAAACCTAATAAAGAACCGCCTAACAACCAAAAAGACGTATTTGTTGCAAATAAATCAGATGAGAAAACGTAAATTACACAAGCAGACATAACAAAAACACCAGCTAATACTAATGAAATATTTCTTGCTTTTGAAAATACTCTTTTCCATTTGATATTCTTAAATTTTTCAACTAAGTTAACAAACCAGTTTTTAATTTTTTCAAGAACTTTTTTCATATTTCCTCCTTCTACCAATTCTTAAAAAGTTTTTTCTTTTTGCTCTTGTTCTAACGCTAATTTTTCTTTGTATTTGATAAGTTCGTCTTCGTTTTCGAAAATCATTTGACTTTCTTTATCAACTACAACTGTGAAAGACATAGCATCATGTATTAATGCATTGTAACGATTAGTTATAAGCATTACAATTTGAACAACCACTAAAATTAATAAAATAAATATTTGTAAAATACTAATTGAACCAAAAATAAACATTATACCAATGTAAATAGGTATCATCGTTTCAATAGTAAACTTACCTAATAAAGCTCTTACAAGTAATGGCATTGTTTTCATTTTTACACCATTTTGGTGCATAACACATATACCAAAACATTTTTTTCCTAAGGTTTGTCCATTTTTTAGTATTAATGGAACAACAAACTCAATTAATAAAATTCCTATTAAAAATCCAAAAGTTGTCATTAAAACAGTAACATTAATAATTAGATTATAAACCTTTAAAAAATCCTTATCTTCTGATAACAATTTATAAGTTGCTTCATAATGTGCTTTTTCAGCATCTGTATAAGCTTCATACATTTCTTGAGTAACTTTTCTAAAGTCTATACCATATTGTTCAGCATAAGAATCATAATAACTATTTAATTCTGCATTCATCGAATCATATTTAAATATAACAGATAATAAAGTGATCACACCAACAGCAAGAATA
>CAJGCS010000175.1 GCA_904501965.1 uncultured Bacilli bacterium
AAGTGCTCAAAGTATTTCAAAATGGGAACTTGGAATTAATTGTCCAGATATTACACTGCTTCCAAAGATTGCAGATTATTATAAAGTATCAATTGATGAACTTATTGGATATAAACCACTTTCATCAATTAATAGTATTTACTTAGATGTTAAGTCACTTATTGATTCATCAGATAATAAAATTGATGATGTATATAAAATTGCAAGACTAGCAATTTCAGCAGTTAATAAAAAAGAAACACCTCAAGCAGAACGCATGCTAAGTGGTAAAAGAGACTATAGTTTATCTTATGGTCAAGAAGAAAGCGGTCTTACAATCTGTTCAGATGGTAGTGTTTTTGTATCTAGCTTTTTAGATTTAAGATACTATGATATTACAACAATTAGAAAAGTTGCAAATTATTTAAATAGAATAAGTGATTTAAATACATTAAAAGTATTATTCGGCTTATTTAATTTACATGTAAATAACAAGCAAGCAAACTCTTTTTCTATTGAAGAAATCGGAAAAGAAACAAAACTTGATGAAGATAAAATAAATAAAGCAATGAATAATTTAGATATTGTATTTGATAAAGAAACTTTCGAAAGAACAAAAGAAGAAAAATATAGTCTTGCTCATCTAGATCAAGTACCACTGCTTGTTGCAATGCTAATTCCTGCACTTGAAAAATATGACTATAATATTAAGGACTAGTGCTTGCAACTAACAGGAGCATAAAATAAACACAACTAAAAAATTTATATAGAGTGAAATATTGACTTTAGTATTAATAAATGATAAAATTAATGTACCATAAAGAGAACAGCGAGGGACAAGCCCTATGACCTGTCAGCAACCTACCAAGAGGCAAGGTGCTAAAGCTTGAATGATGGGACAAAATAAACAAATACTCCCATCACATGATGGGAGCTTTTTCTTTATGTAGTAATACATATAGGAGGAATTTAAAATGCAACTTAAAAGACTTGAAGAACTAAATGCAAAAAATCAAACAAAAACACTTATAGGCTTATACCTAAGAAAAGGAGAAAAAGAAAAACTTTATAATCTTTGTATTAAGTATAATATACCAATTACATATCAAGGTTTATTTAATGATGATACGCACTATTATTTATGGGGGATAAGAAAAACAGGAATTGGTTTAATTGGAATAGTAGTTATGAACTATTTAGAAGATAATGATGGCTTAATATTTCATTCTTTAGATGTGCTTGAACAGTATTTTAAAACTATGTAATATAATAGAAAGAAGGATTTATGAATAATTCATAAATCCTTCTTTGATATTTAAGAAATATTACCATACTCATCACAATACATGTAAATATCAATATTTACTGTTTGAAGAGTTACTGATAATGGAGAAAATTTAAATACACCAACACCACGTGCATAGTTGCTTTGATATGTTGCATTACCATCACTAAATTTCCATGAACTACTATTAATATCAGTATAATAGAATGCACTTATGCCTGCAGCATAATCTCCTTCATACACAGTGAAACCAGCATGTAAAGTATATTCCCATAAAACAGTGTTAACTGCAGAATATTTTGTAACAAGTTTCTTACCAGAAGTTTGGTAAACATTTGTTCTTGTATTTTTATTGATTACAGTTTGATAAATAACTGTAACTGTATAGCTGCCATCATCTTCATAAACTGTTTCTTCTGATACAAGAACTTCATCATTTGTTGATTCAGCCATTACAACATTTGGTTTTACAACAAGAGTAAAAAAGAAAATAAATAATGTTGAAATAATAACTAATGTTTTTTTCATAAAGTCTCCTTATATATTTGTTATTGTGATATTACCACCAAAATGAATTATTAGAAAAGCAATAAATGCTAATAAAGATAACGTTACTAATGGGGTTAATATTTCAAATAGTAAAAGTAGTTTTGCTTTATTTTTTAGATAAGATACGCCAGTTTCATTAATAGATTTAGATATTTCTATAGGAGTACCAAAATTGTTAACAATATCTTCATACGAAGAAGTTGGATTATTTTCTAAGTAAAGATAGATATCGTTTTTAAGTTTTTTGCAAAATAACATTCTTCTATTAAT
>CAJGCS010000176.1 GCA_904501965.1 uncultured Bacilli bacterium
CACTTAGATAAAGTTGCAAAAGAAGATTTATTAAAATATTTAAAACAATACCCAGGTACGGTTATATTTGTATCACATGAAAGAGAATTTATTAATTCTTTAGCAACCCAAGTATTTAATATAGAAGATTTATTAACAAGTTGAGGAATTTATGGCAAAAGTTTATTTAATGATAGGAATACAAGGTAGTGGAAAAAGTACTTTTTCAAAACAGCTATCACAAGAAAATAATATTTTAATCGTATCAACTGATGTTGTTAGAAAAAATAACCCGGATTGGCCTGAAGAAAATATTTGGCCTGAAGTTTATCGTCTTACTGCAGAAACATTAAAAAGCGGTCACGATGTTATTTTTGATGCTACAAACATTACTCCCAAGGTAAGAAATAGATTTATTGAAAATGTTTTAAAACATTTTGAAAATTCATCTATTGACTCTTTACCTTTTGAATTTGTTGGTTACTTCTTTGATACCGATCCTAGTGTTTGTTTTGAAAGAGTAAAAAGAAGAAATGAAATAGAAGGAGAACTTTATTTACCTCCTGAAGTTGTTTATTCATATCATGAAAGACTTGTTAAACCAACTTATGATGAACCTTTTACATTAATTTATTACGTAAACGATGGTAAAATAACAAAATACTAAGAAAGGAGCTATTGCTATGACAGAAAAAAATAAAAGATGGCAACTTCTACTAGATTCTTTTGAATACAGTAATATTGACTCAAGTATTAGAAGTGGTTTTCTTCATAGTGTTAAAGTAAATGAAGAAAAGCATGAATATAGGCTAATTTTAAGCTTTAATGAATTAGTTGATGCAGATTTATTATTTAATTTTTTAGATGAATTTAAAACAAAACTAATGGATGCATGTAAACTAAATAATGTTCGTTTTACTGTATTAGACTATAATATTTCAAGTTTTGATTATGCTTTAGTGTATAAATACTTTTTAAAAGCAATTGAAGTTTGGAGTAAAGAATGCGTTAGTGTAAAGATATTACTTAAATATCCGGTTGATGTTTTAGAAGATTCTTTACTTATTAAAGTCGCAAGCGAAGGTGATAAAAATAACGTAAACTATGTTCTTGATAAAATTATGATGTTCTTTAGAAATTATGGACTTGCTTCTTGCAAAGTTGATGTTGAAATTGACAAAGAAGTAGATAGCTTTGGTGATATTGTAAAAACTCAACATCGTATTGAAGAAGAACAAAAAGAAGCAAAACTTAATGAACTTCATTACGAACGTCTTCAAAAAGCACGTCAAAATCAAGAAGAAACTAACTATAAACCAAAATATCGTAAAAATGATTATCAAATGATTAAAATAGAAGAAATACCCGATAATTCGTTAGCTTTAGAAGACTTTAAAAATATTAGAAATTCGGAACTTGTTCAAATTGAAGGTGTGGTAATAGCAGCTGAATGTAGAACAATTCGTAATGCTCGTGGAGAGTATCACTTATTTACTGGTACACTTGGCGATGATACTGACTCTATTATTATTAAGACTTTCTATCGTGATGATAATAAACATGTTTTTGAAAAAGACATTGAAAAAGGTAAGAAAATCATGGTTAGAGGTAAAGTTGGTTGGGACGCTTTCGCAAACTCTGTAGTTGTTTCTATTCAAAGTGTTGTTGTCTTTGGGAAAGATACATCAAGAGAAAGATTTGATGGAGCTATGGAAAAAAGAGTAGAACTTCATGCTCATACAAAAATGAGTGTATTAGATAGTATTTTAGAAGTTGATGAATATGTAGACCAAGCTGTTCGATATGGCCATAAAGCATTAGCTGTTTGTGATCATGCGAATACTCATGTTTTACCAGCATTCTTTAATAAAGCAAAAGATGCAGGTATTAAACCTATTGCAGGATGTGAAGGCTATTATGTTGATGATTCTACTTTAAAAATAGCATTAACTAATGATTCAATTTTACTTGAAGATGCAACATTTGTTATCTTTGACATTGAAACAACTGGTTTTTCAATTGACTTTTGTGAAATAATTGAAATTGGTGCAGTAAAAGTAAAACATGGAATGATTGTTGATAG
>CAJGCS010000177.1 GCA_904501965.1 uncultured Bacilli bacterium
AAGTCATACTTGCACCGATATTTGTGCTTGCAACTACTCCACAGTAGTATGCTGCGGATTCTAATAAATTTAAAGTAGTATCAGCAATACTGAATGATTGTGTTAATAATCCGTAACATGCATCACTGTTTAATGCAGCGGTTGCGGTATAGGCTGATGCATTTGCTCCATTAACACATCCAACATAACCAATTGGTAATTTGTTCAAGTATCTTTCATCTGTAAAAGTTGTTATAATTGGTAAGAATGAGTCTGTTAAAACATCTGCAATAAACAACATGTCAAACCTTTCTTTTTTGATTTTAGCTAATGCACTAGTAAGATTGGTTGTGTCTATTGTTTTTGTCCATGTATCACCAGATTTAGTGGATACGTTCACTGCGATAATACCATCTGCACCGTAGAATAATTTATCTAATACTTTACAACCGTTAAAGGTATCGTCGTTTCCTAATTTGTCGTAAGCATCATCTAAATCAGTACAGAAAATAGGGTCAGTATCAGTAATTTTAAAAGCACCGATTACTGCAATTCTACCAGCCATTCCAGGAACTGGACCACGTGGATTTTTCTTATTATAAACTTGTATTTTTGGAATACTAGCAGTCATAAATATCTATTCTCCTAATTTCAATTTTCCATATTCTTTAACAATCTTTTCAAATTCTTTTTTAGATTTAGGTTCAAGATTGTTAGAATTGATATAGTATTTTAATCCAGCTTTAAACATTGCTGGACATGTGTATTCTTCTAAGGCTTCAGATAAGACAAACTCGTCTTCTGTTTCCTTTTTCTTTTCTTGTTTTTTACTCATATTCAATATCCTCCAGTAAGATATTACAAATCTCTAACTGCTCTTCATCACTAACAGTATCATTAATAGGATTTGTCCTGACTTGGACCATGATGTGGCCACGTGTTAATACGAAATTCCGATTATATTCTGGTGTAATGTTTCGTATAACTGGACTGTTCGGGAATTTGTCTTTATTTTGTTTTATTAACCCTACAATGTACCGGCTAGTTCCTTTAATTACTCTGATGGCTTTTTGATAATCTCGTTGTTTGGTTACGATTAATATTTCAACAAGATCATTGTACTGGCTAAAATCATATCCTTCAGTTACACTTTCACTATCCACTGTTGCAACATAAATCGCATTGGATTCTTTCATCACAACATCTGAAGGGTAGCGGATAATGTAAGGTTCTAATATTTTAGCACCATCTTCTTTAGCAGTTTTGAGAATATTATAAATGATTTCATCAGTTCTAAGTATCATAAAAATAAGACCTCTACTGTAATTCGTGATTAATTTCGTATAGCATTAGAGTTTCAGCAATACTGGCAGTTTTGTCATATGATGGAGCGACAAATGGTCTTGGTTCTGCTGCTCTTACACGTTTTGCAAAAACAAGTTCGCCAGATAAACTGTAGAATGCTAATGCTTTTCCAGGACTGGCTTCGATTTCACTGCGACCGAATTCAACACACAGTGGGTAAAAATGAGTAATGGTAGTTCCTACCAGGTAGGTGTATTCATCAATTTCTTCATCTTCAATACTTGTTTCAAGTATTCCCTGTGAATATGGGTGTTGGTTTAGGTCGCCTAATGCTTGTTCTTGGAAGCTTCGAAGTTTAGTTGCGATTTCTTGAACGCCTCTTTTACTGCCTTCATCTAAGGCAGTTTTCCAGTCTTCAAGGATTTCAATAGCTGGTTCGAATATTCCGTATTCATCATCCATTAGGTTATTAATAAGTTCATCGATTGCATTAACATCAACGTCAACACTGATTTCAGTGTCTAATTCGTCCCATGCTCCCATGAGGCATCATCCCATTATGAATTCATAGTATCGTAAAGGTTTCAGCATTTCACGGGCGGTTATAATCAGTTGGTCTCCAACACCTATTGTGTTGGTTTCGTCAGTTAGGTCGTTTGGTCTTTCATCATATTTTTTATACAGTAATCCTGCAGTCCATATGCAAAGCCCATCATCAACTCTTGGGTCATCAGGAAGTTCTGTTGCTCTTAAGTATGAT
>CAJGCS010000178.1 GCA_904501965.1 uncultured Bacilli bacterium
AAAACAAACTATTACTTTAAATGACCTAATAACAAAAGAAAAACTTGATTTATATAATCAAGAAGAAGCTGGAACTATAAATATTATTACTTCATATGAAGGAATAAACGTAACAGTTAAATTAACTATCCTTGAAAAAGATGATGAACGCTTTACATATTCACTTGATCAACTAGGACTTTACTATTATGTTGATGGATACACAGGAACAGATGAAGTAATTACTCTTCCTTTAAAATATAAAGGAAAAGAAGTAAAAGGCATACTTGATTCTGCTTTTAGAAAAAACGATGTTATAAAAGTAGTATATATTCCATCAAACTACGAAACAATCGAAGCAGCAGCTTTTTATCAATGTGAAAACTTAAAATGCGTAACAATACCAAGTACTATAAAATCAATTGATGAATATGCTCTTAGTGGTGTTTGTACAATTTTATTAGAAGGAAAAATAAAAGAAAACTTCTCAAGTAAATGGTATGATGAAAATAATTCATATATATATGAAGATGTAAATATGAATAACTTAAAACTTGAAAATAACTTCCAATATTTAGTATCTGATAGTGATGTAACACTTGTAAACTACTTAGGAAATGATTCTTCAGTTACAATACCAGATATGTATAATGGTATAAATATAACAAGTGTAGGTCCATTTGCATTTGCATTTAACAAAACAATTGAAAGTGTGGTTTTTTCAAATAACATAACAGTTATAAAAAACAATGCATTTAATAACTGTGAAGCACTATGTTCTATTACACTGCCAAACAAATTAGAAATAATTGAAGCATCAAGCTTTTGTTATTGTTCTAGTCTTGAAGACTTCGTTTTACCTGATACATTAACTTTTATTGGTGATGGTGCATTCAACATGTGTACAACACTTACAAAACTAGTCATCCCTGAATCAGTTAAAACAGTAGAATATTATGCTTTTGCATGGTGTACAGGATTAAAAGAATTATATATTCACGATACACTTGAAAATTTTGGTCAAGGTGCAATTTATTCATGTAGCAAATTAAAAGTATACACAGAATTTAAAAGTGCACCAAGTACATGGCATGAAAACTTTAACCCAAGTAATAGACCAATTGTTTGGGGTTATGAAATAGCAAAATAAAATAGAAGCTTTAAGCTTCTATTTTTTAATCAAAAAGTTATCAAATCATATATATTATGGTATAATAAAGAAAAGGAGTGATAAACAGGTGAGAAACTTGAATAAAATATTAATTGTTATTACATCTATCTTTATCTTTTTCCTTACATCTTGTACAACTTTTGAATCAACTTGCAATGTAAAATTGATATACGCAAACAAAGAAGAAGTAATAACTATAAATAAAGGAGAAAAGTTAAAAGCCCCTTTAGATGACTATTTATTTGGTTATGAATTCATTGGCTGGTATTTAGATGATGAATTATATGACTTTAATAATAAAATAACTAGTAATATTACACTAGTTGCAAAACACATAAAAAAAGACTATGTACCTAAATGGGAGCTAAATGAATCAGGATTTAATGGAAATGAAATGGATGTAGTTATTTTCTATGGATCTATAATGAATAGATCAAGCAAATCTATTTATAATCCATATGATGAAAACTATGCATACTTAGATAAAGAAGACCGTATCAAACATTTAGAAGAAGTAGAGAAAGCATATAACATAAATATTAAATATGAAAGTATAGATAAATTAATAAAAGAAGAAATTAATCCGGACACTCCATATATATATATGTTGCTAACTGATGAGTTGTTTGTTTCAAAATCTATGTATTCCTTCTATAGTTTAGATGAACGTTTTATAAATGAAAATGATATTTTAAATAATACATGTGAAAACGTAGTATATAACACAAATCAAAATGACGAAGTTTTAATGATATACTATAATTCTACTATTTTAGAAGAATTAAATCTTGATGACCCCCAAAAACTTTGGCAAGAAGGAAAATGGACAATTAATAGTTTTGAAGAATATTTAGCTAATTTATCATTAGT
>CAJGCS010000179.1 GCA_904501965.1 uncultured Bacilli bacterium
CCTTCATTAACACAAGCTTCTCCAGCAGTCATTCCCTTAACTGTTTGGTAAATATTTTGATCAAGTGGATATCCGCCATTTGTTGTAATTACGATGTCAGAATAGATAGGTTTTACTTCAGCTATATCTTTTACAAGTTTACAACCATGTTCATGAGCCTTTTCAACATCACCAGCAAATGCTTTAATGATTTTCTTTTCGCCATTTAATACAACATTTAGAATAAATTTTAAACCAACTGCTTTTGCTGCAAAAAGCATATCTTTATGAATTGGATTAGTTTCAAGGTTTCCTGCTTTCGCAAGTCCACTTGCGATGAATTTAGCATTGTGATTCCATAAAACTGTTTTCTTAGACGCAATTCCTGGTAAGACTGATTTTCTTCCACCTGAGAATCCGGCAAAGAAATGCGGTTCAATAAATCCTTCACTAATTAATAAGTCACATTCATCAACAAGTTTATTTACCCAAAGTTCACCGCCTGATGGTAGGATGCCTTTAAATGTCATATCGCTATCAACATATGCGCTGTGCACGACAATTTTTTCTTCTTTTACAATCTTTTCACCGTATTTCGCAACTAACTCGTCATGAGTAGTAGGTCTATGCATTCCAGTTGCGATAAGAATTGTAATTTGAACAGTAGGATTAGATTTTCTAATTTCTTCTAAAATGATTGGCATTGTAATATGACTTGGTACAGGTCTTGTGTGATCACTTGAAATAATTACAATATGTTTTTTGTCTTTAGCAAGACTAGATAATGGTTCTGTCCCGATTGGATTTGATAATGCTTCTCTTACAAGTTCAGATTCTCCAAGTTCCGGTACGTAATCTTCAGTTTTTGAAACCAAAACACCTGCTACTAGTTCATCTTTGATTTCATATTCAATATGAGATTTATAATATGGAAATTTAAATTTAGCCATTTTGAACTCCTTTATTAGAATAAAATGTGCAATAAACATTGCACATTTATTTTTTTATTATTCTTTAGTAATACCTTGTTCGATTGCTACACGACCAACTTCTTTAGCTACAACCGCGCATACACGTTTGTCAAATGCAGAAGGGATAATGTATTCTTCGTTTAATTCTTCTTCAGTTACTAAAGATGCGATTGCTCTACTTGCAGCAAGTTTCATTTCTTCAGTGATGTCTTTTGCTTTAACATCTAATGCTCCACGGAAAATACCAGGGAATACTAATACGTTATTAACTTGGTTAGGGAAGTCAGAACGTCCAGTTGCAACTACACGTGCTCCACCAGCTTTTGCAACATCAGGCATAACTTCAGGAACTGGGTTAGCCATTGCAAATACGATAGCATCATTTGCCATTGTTCCAACCATTTCAGCTGTTACAACGTTTGGTGCAGATACACCGATGAAAATGTCTTTATCTTTAATAATTTCAGTAAGTGGTCCTCTTTGTTTGTTTTTATTAGTAATTTCAGCCATTGCTTTTTGAGCAGGGTTCATCCATTCTTCACCAGGACATAAAGCGCCTTGTCTGTCTACTAATACAACATCACCAGCACCAAATTGAAGAATTAATTTACAAATAGAAATACCAGCAGAACCAGCACCATTAATTACGATTCTTGCATCTTCCCATTTTTTACCAACAAGTTTTAATGCATTAATTAATCCAGCACATACAACGATTGCAGTACCATGTTGGTCATCATGGAATACAGGAATATCTAATTCTTCTTTTAAACGTCTTTCGATTTCAAAACAACGAGGTGCTGAAATATCTTCTAGGTTGATACCTCCAAAACAAGGAGCGATACGTTTAACAGTTTCAATAATTTCTTCTGTATCTTTAGTATCTAAGCAAATTGGGAATGCATCAACATTTGCGAATTCTTTGAATAAAATTGATTTACCTTCCATAACTGGCATTGCAGCAAGAGGTCCAATATCTCCAAGACCAAGTACAGCAGTACCATCAGATACAACTGCTACTAGGTTACCTTTTGCAGTATATTTATATGCTTC